>NZ_JBHUIY010000007.1:52243-128066 GCF_042683125.1 Phaeospirillum tilakii | reverse complement strand
CGCCCCGCCCGACTCGGCCAGAACCTTGGTGATCGCCGCAGTCAACGAGGTCTTGCCATGGTCGACGTGACCGATGGTGCCGATGTTGCAATGCGGCTTATTGCGCTCGAATTTCGCCTTAGCCATTTTTCAACCCGTCTGATCGCGGCGGCTGCCGCATTGAACCAATGCCTGGACCCCGGTCGGGCCGCCTTCCACGCGGATGGAGCGGGTGAGGGGAATCGAACCCCCGTCATCAGCTTGGAAGGCTGTTGCTCTACCATTGAGCTACACCCGCCAATCCGCCCAGCGACCGCGCCATCCGGCGCCACCTCGAAAGCGCACCCCGCCTCCCGGATCGTCCGGAAGAAAGTGGTGGAGGGGGAAGGATTCGAACCTTCGTAGACTTCCGTCGGCAGATTTACAGTCTGCTGCCATTGACCGCTCGGCCACCCCTCCATCGTCTTCCCTGGCTAGGCCGGGGGCGACGGGAGCGCTGTACTATGAGAAATTGCCCATCCTTGTCAACACGAAAAACGCACCGTAAAACCTGGAACGGCAAGGAGCCCCCGATGAAACCGAGAAAAATCAATCAGAACGATCATCAGACCCAGCGCAACAATGCCGAATCGGCGCGAAGCGAGGGACGCACTCGCCGCGAGCCCCGATCGGGCGGTGGCGGCGGCACGGTCTGGCTGTATGGCACCCACGCGGTGCTGGCGGCGCTGGCCAACCCCGAGCGGCGGGTGCGGCGGCTGGTCGCCACCGCCGAGGCGGCGCGGTCGCTGCCCGCCGGCGGACCGGCGGTCGAGACCCTGGCCCGGCCCGAGATCGACCGGCTGCTGCCGGCCGGGGCGGTGCATCAGGGCGTCGCCGCCCAGGTCGAGCCGTTGCCCGGCTGGGGGATCGAGGATATCGGCCGCGCCGCCGGGGCCAACGCGGTGGTGGTGGTGCTCGATCAGGTGACCGACCCGCACAATGTCGGCGCCATCCTGCGCTCGGCGGCGGCGTTCGGCGCGCTGGCGGTGGTGGTGCCCGACCGCCACGCCCCCGAGGAAACCGGCACCCTGGCCAAATCGGCCTCGGGCGCGCTGGAACGGATGCCGCTGGTGCGGGTGACCAACCTCGCCCGCGCGCTGGAGATCCTCAAGGGGGATGGGTTCTGGATCGCCGGCCTCGCCGCCGACGGCCCGGTCACCCTGGCCGCCGCCAAACTGACCGGCAAGATCGCCCTGGTGCTGGGGGCCGAGGGCGAGGGCCTGCGCCGGCTGACCCGCACCCATTGCGACCATCTGGTCCGGCTGCCGATCTCCGGCGCGGTGGAGAGCCTCAACGTCTCCAACGCCGCCGCGATCGCCCTCTACGAACTGGCCCGCGACGCCGGCTGAGCCCCTTCGCGGGCTCTGCCCGCCCCCGCCAAGGGCCGCAAGGCCCTTGGAACCCTTTCCTGGCCCTTCGCGCGGCCAACGCCAGCGCCCAAGCTGACAGGCCGCTCCGCGCCCGACCATCAATGGGTTCCAAGGGCCTTGCGGCCCTTGGCGGGTGCGGGCGGAGCCCGCCTCAGGCGTTGGGATCCGGCCGCAGGGCGGAGGAGATCATCCCCTTGAGACTGGACAGGCTGAGCCGGGGCGGAATCGCGGCGCGGAAGCCGTTGGCCTCGCCCGGGATCGGCGGCGCGGCGGTGGTGGCGGCGCGGGCGATCAGCGGCGGCGCGGCCTCGGCCACCTCGCTGGCTTCGGACAGCGGGGCCGGCACCTCGGTGGTGAGGCCGACCGCCGGGGCCGGCTCGGCCAGGGCGAGCTGCTGCGCCACCTCGGCATCGGGACGCGGCTCGGGCCGCAGGCTGGCCAGATCGGATTGGGAACTGGCGCGTTCGAACCGGGCCTGGACCGACTGGTAGAGCCCGGCGATGGTGTGGGCGGTCTGGTTCTCGCGGTCCTGGAACAGTTCGGGATTGGCCTTGGCCGCCTGGGGCAGGATGCCCCCGGCCAGTTC
Organism: Phaeospirillum tilakii; assembly: GCF_042683125.1. Classification (NCBI taxonomy): domain Bacteria; kingdom Pseudomonadati; phylum Pseudomonadota; class Alphaproteobacteria; order Rhodospirillales; family Rhodospirillaceae; genus Phaeospirillum; species Phaeospirillum tilakii. The sequence continues at coordinate 126,092 of NZ_JBHUIY010000007.1, read as the reverse complement.
CTGCGGACGTTCCTCCAGCCCGCGCAGCATCCGCACCGCCCCCCCGGCGCCGAGCAGGTGGGCGAGATGAAGATCCTTGGCGGTGACGCTGCGGCCGAGCCGGCGTTCGAGGATGCGGGCGTTGTCGCCGGCATATTCCGCCGCCATCATCGCCGACAGGCCGGGATTGTGGCGCAGGTCGAGCACCGCCTTCTTCAGCGCCTTGTCGGTGATGTCGAGCCGGCCGTTGGCGGCGCGGGTGATCGCCGCCGCCTGCTCGCCCAGGCCATGCTTGGCGCCGTGGCGGCGGATCATCTCGAGCCAGGTCTGGCTGGTGAACTGGAACAGGCCCGAGGCGGTCGAGCGGCTGTTGAGCGCCTGCGGGTCGAGCCCGCTTTCGCGGGTGGCCTGGGCCAACAGATACTCGAACGGCACACCGGTGGCGCTGGCGGCCTCGCGAATGCCGGATAGGACCCCCCCCGCCCCGGCGACGGGGGCGGAAGCGGTGGCTGCGGTTGGAGTCTGCATCGGCGGGCGCCCCTCGGTTCCTGCTGCGACTTAAACGAACGTAGCAGAAAAAAGTTACCGAAAACTCATCGGCGCGGCGGCGAAAATGGGATGCTCGACCCGATCGCCCGGACGCAGCCCCAGCCGCCGCGCGCTGCCGCCGGCCAGCTCCATCACCGCCCGCACCGGCAAGGCCGGGCCGCGCGGCTCAAGTGAGTGCGGCGGGGCGTTCTCCTCAATGTAGCGGATCGTGCCGGTGGCGTCGATGAACAACATGTCGAGCGGAATCAAGGTGTTCTTCATCCACATCGCCACCATCCGCGGCGCGCCGAAATCGAACAGCATCCCGCCATCGGCGGCCAGGGCGGTGCGGAACATCAGCCCCTGTTCGAGCTGGGCCGGGCTGGTCGCCAGCTCGGCGTTGATCACCACCCGGCGGCCGTCGGCGGTCAGCAGCGCCACCGGGGCGCGCTCGAACCGCACCGTCGCCGGCTCGGCCGCCGCCGGCGCGGCCTCGGCCGGGCCGGCCAGCCCCAGCGCCACCAGCAGGGCCAGCCCCACCGCCCGAATCCATCCCCGTTGCGCCATCCTCGCTGCCCTCTCCGCTCCGCCAATTACGGGGCGTCATCGTCGCGCCGGGCCGGGGCGGAGGCAAGAGGGAGAATTTGCGTAAAATTTTATCAAGTTTCTATTCAAATAATGACCAATAACGTCGCCAGAAACGCCCGAACATCTGCTCTATTTTCTGTTGCCGTTTTTTAACGACTTTGATTATGATCTGTGACAGGTGTATCGGATGCGTGTTGAACGAAGGTCCGCACCGCCGCCGGAGAAGCCGTCCCGGGGGATCCCCGCCCATCCCCAACCCCCCGCGACGGTGGCGGAGCCGCTGCCCGCGGCGCCATCCGCCCCTCTCCCGGCCGACAAGAGGAGGGCGCCGTCCTGCCCGGACGGCGCCCTCTTCGCGTCTCCCCCGCCCTTCCCTGTTCAAGCGTCTGGAAACCCGGGCGCATCCGGGGTAAACCAGAGCCTCGATCCCACTTGCGCGAAGGCATCGCCCTTGAAAGCCGCGATCATCGTTTTCCCCGGCTCCAACTGCGACCGTGACGTCGCGGTGGCGCTGGAAGCCAGCCTGGGCCGCCGCCCGTTGATGGTGTGGCACCGTGACACCACCCTGCCCGACCTCGATCTGATCGTGGTGCCGGGCGGCTTCTCCTATGGCGATTACCTGCGCTGCGGCGCGATGGCGGCGCAATCGCCGGTGATGCGCGAGGTCAAGGCCCGCGCCGAGAAGGGCGTCCGCGTCCTCGGCATCTGCAACGGGTTCCAGATCCTGACCGAGACCGGGCTGCTGCCCGGCGCGCTGATGCGCAACCGCGACCTGCGCTTCATTTGTCGCGACGTCTGGCTGAAGGTCGAGACCGAACGGTCCGATTTCACCAACCGCTACGCCGCCGGTCAGGTGGTGCGGATGCCGATCGCCCATGCCGAGGGCAATTTCTTCGCCGACGACGCCACCCTGGCGGCGATCGAGGACCAGGGTCAGGTCGCCTTCCGCTATTGCGGCGCCGACGGCAGCGTCGATGACGCCAGCAATCCCAACGGCGCGCGCAACAACATCGCCGGCGTCTTCAATCCCGGCCGCACCGTGCTCGGCCTGATGCCGCATCCCGAGCGGCTGGCCGAGGACCTGCTCGGCGGGTCCGACGGCAAGACGATGTTCGAGTCCCTGGTGGAGGCCCTGTCGTGAGCGCGATCACCCCCGATCTCATCGCCCAGCACGGCCTGACCGCCGACGAATACGCCAAGGTGCTGGAAATCCTCGGCCGCGAGCCGAACCTGACCGAGTTGGGCATCTTCTCGGTGATGTGGTCCGAGCATTGCTCGTACAAATCCTCCAAGCGTTGGCTGAAGACCCTGCCGACCAAGGCGCCGTGGGTGATCAAGGGCCCGGGCGAGAACGCCGGCGTGATCGACATCGGCGACAATCAGGCGGTGGTCTTCAAGATGGAGAGCCACAACCACCCGAGCTTCATCGAGCCCTACCAGGGCGCGGCGACCGGGGTCGGCGGCATCCTGCGCGACGTGTTCACCATGGGCGCGCGGCCGATCGCCAACCTCAACGCCCTGCGCTTCGGCTCGCCCGACCATCCCAAGACCCGCCATCTGCTGGCCGGGGTGGTGTCGGGGATCGGCGGCTACGGCAATTGCGTCGGCGTCCCCACCGTCGGCGGCGAGGTCAATTTCCACCCCTCCTACAACGGCAACATCCTGGTCAACGCGATGACCGTGGGGCTGGCCGACAAGAACCGCATCTTCTATTCCGCCGCCGCCGGCATCGGCAATCCGGTGGTCTATGTCGGTTCGAAGACCGGCCGCGACGGCATCCACGGCGCCACCATGGCCAGCGCCGAGTTCGACGAGGCCTCGGCCGAGAAGCGCCCGACCGTCCAGGTCGGCGACCCCTTCACCGAAAAGCTGCTGATCGAGGCCTGCCTCGAACTGATGGCCACCGACGCCATCGTCGCGATCCAGGACATGGGTGCCGCCGGCCTGACCTCCTCCTCGTTCGAGATGGCCTCGAAGGGCGGGCTCGGCATCGACATGGACCTCGATCAGGTCCCGGTGCGCGAAACCGGCATGACCCCCTACGAGATCATGCTGTCGGAATCCCAGGAACGGATGCTGATGGTGATCAAGCCCGGCCGCGAGGAACTGGCCCGGGCGGTGTTCGACAAGTGGGAACTCGATTTCGCCATCATCGGCACCCTCACCAACACCGGGCGGATGGTGCTGCGCCATCACGGCGCGGTGGTGGCCGACCTGCCGATCGATCCGCTGGCCCTCGCCGCGCCGGATTACGACCGCCCCTGGCTGCCGCCGGTCAAGCCGGCCCCGCTCGACCCGCGCGACGTGCCCTCTTCCGTCAGCCCGGTCGATGCGCTGAAGACCCTGGTCGGCTGCCCCGACCTCGCCTCGCGCCGCTGGATCTGGGAACAGTATGACCACATGGTGATGGGCGACACCGTCCAGCGCCCCGGCGGCGACGCCGCGGTGGTCCGCGTCCACGGCTCCGGCAAGGGGCTGGCCCTGACCACCGACGTCACCCCGCGCTACGTGCTGGCCGATCCCTACGAGGGCGGGCGGCAGGCGGTGGCCGAGGCCTACCGCAACCTGTGCGCGGTCGGCGCTTTGCCGCTGGCGGTCACCGACAACCTCAATTTCGGCAACCCGGAAAAGCCCGAGATCATGGGCCAGATCGTCGAATCGATCCGGGGCATGGGGCAGGCCTGCCGCGAACTCGACTTCCCGGTCGTCTCCGGCAACGTCTCGCTCTACAACGAGACCCAGGGCGAGGGGATCCTGCCCACCCCGGCGATCGGCGGCGTCGGCCTGCTCGACGACGTCTCCCGCTCGGCCAGCGTCGCCTTCAAGGCGGCCGGCAACGCCATCGTCCTGGTCGGCGAGACCAAGGGCTGGCTCGGCGCCTCGCTCTATCTGCGCGAGATCTGCGGCCGCGAGGACGGGGCGCCGCCGCCGGTGGCGCTGCACCGCGAACGCCGTGCCGGCGAACTGGTCCGCCAGATGATCCATGACGGGCTGGTCCAGGCCTGCCACGACGTCTCCGACGGCGGGCTGCTGGTGGCGGTGGCGGAAATGGCGATGGCCTCGGCCGACTATGTCGGCGCCGCGCTTGAGGCGCCCTCGACCTTGCCGCTGCATGCCTGGTGCTTCGGCGAGGATCAGGGGCGCTACGTCATCGAGGTCCATGACCACGATCTGCCGACCGTGCTGGAAGAGGCGGTCGAGCATGACACCGCGGTCCGTGTCATCGGCCGCACCGGTGGGCACGTCATCAGCGTCGGCGGCCGCGCCATCGCGGTCGAGGAGCTGGCCAAGGCCCACGAATCCTGGCTGCCGGACTATATGGCCGGCGGGCAGGACTGACAGCGAACCCGGACGGGGAGAGGAAAAAAGGGAGGCGGGCTCTGCCCGCACCCGCCAGGAACCTGAGGTTCCTGGACCTCCCCGGAGGGGTCATCCCCCTGACAGGAGGTGAAGCATGCCGATGCCGGCCGCCGAGATCGAAGCCCTGATCCGGGCCGCCCTGCCCGAGGCCGAGGTCACCATCGAGGATCTGCGCGGGGATGGCGATCATTATGCCGCCCGGGTGGTGTCGCCCCGCTTCGCCGGTCTGTCGCCGGTACGGCGGCATCAGGCGGTTTATGCCGCCCTGGGCGACAGGATGGGCGGGGAGCTGCACGCGCTCGCCCTCAAGACCCTCACCCCCGAGGAAGCGGCTCGCTAAAGCCGCAGGCGGTCAGCAGGGGCGCCAGCGCGAGCGGGACCGGGGCTTCCACCGCGATCGGGGGATGGGCGGGCTGATAGGGCAGCGTCACCGAGCGGGCATGCAGCGCCAGCCGGTCGCCGGCCAAGGTGCCGGTGCCCCGGCCATAGATGCGGTCGCCCACCAGCGGATGGCCGATCGCGGCGCAATGGGCGCGGATCTGATGGGTGCGGCCGGTCAAGGGCCGGCATTCCAGCCAGGACAGGCGGCCGTCGCAGCCGAGCAGGCGCCAGCGGGTTGCCGCCTCCTGCCCGCCGCGCGGATCGATCTCCATCCGCCAGCCGAAGCTGGCGGCGCGTTTCTTCAGCCGCAGCTCGATCACCCCCTCCTCCTGGCGGGGACGGCCGATCACCACCGCCCAATAGACCTTGTCGGCCTGCCCCTGGGCGAAGATCTCGCCCAGCCGGGCCAGGGCGCGGCGATGGCGGCCGAGCACCAGACAACCCGAGGTGTCGCGGTCGAGGCGATGGGCCAGTTCAGGGGGATGGGCCATGCCGAACCGCAGGGCGTCGAGATGGCGGCCGAGATGGTCGTCGCCCGGCCGGCCGGCATGGACGGCGATCCCCGCCGGCTTGTCGAGCACCAGCACCGCCCCGTCGCGGTACAGCACCCGCGCCCGCAGCGCGTCCGGGCTGAGGAACGGGGCGTCGGGAACGGCGGCGGGGTCGGGCGCGGCGGGCGCCGGGGTCACGGTGCCGCCGGCTTGGGCCGGTCGGCGGCGGCCCGGTCGATCGGCTGATAGCCGAGCCCGACCATGCAGGCCTTCAGGCTGGAATCGGCGATGGCCTTGGCCTGCTGGCGGTCGTAATCGCGGAACGGACCGGAGGCGCTTTCCTCGCGCCAGCCGGAATCGCGTTCGGCCTGACGGCGGCAGGCGTAATAATCGTGGCGGGTCTGCTCGGGCGACACCGACGGATTGCGCCACGGCACCGAGGTCGCGCTACAGCCGGCGAGGGCCAGCCCGGCCAGCCCGAGCGCCAGCGGGAGGGGAGAAAAAAACAATCTGGTAAAGGTCATTCCGCTGCCTGTCGTCCGCGCCGGCTGGCCAGCCGGGCACGCAACTGGGTCACCAACAGTTCGACGGGGTTGTGGCAGACGCTGCACCACGCCACCGCCGTCCCGTCGCCATACACCATCACGCGATGCTCGCAGCTTTCCCCGCAATGGGGGCATTCGAGAACGGCGTTGAACAGTCTCATGCGCGCCCCCCGGGCGTATCGCCATGCCTGCCGGTGGCTCCGGCCTGCTCATCCCCGCTCCAACTTATACGATAGGATCGGGCCGGGCACAAGGCCGGGTCGCCCCGGGCCGCGCGCCAGGATCACCCCACCCCCGCGCCGGGAATCCTTGAGAGGCGGCGGCGATCGTGTATGATGGCGCGCCACACGGGTTTCCCTGCCGAATTTCGGCCCCGGGGGCGGTCGCGGGGATCGCCCGCCGGTCCGTTCCCTTTTTCCCCCCGGAGGTGGCATGATCATCAAGGAAGCGCTGACGTTCGACGATGTTCTGCTGGTACCGGCGGAGTCCGAGGTGCTGCCTGCCCAGGCCGACACCCGCACCGCGCTGACCGGCGCGATCGAACTCCGCATCCCGCTGCTGTCGGCGGCGATGGACACCGTCACCGAATCCCGCCTCGCCATCGCGCTGGCCCAGCATGGCGGCATCGGCGTGATCCACAAGAACCTGTCGATCGAGGCCCAGGCCGCCGAGGTCCGCAAGGTCAAGAAGTTCGAATCCGGCATGGTGGTCGATCCGCTGACCATCCATCCCGACCAGACCCTGGCCGAGGCGCTGGCGCTGATGGCCGACCACAAGATCTCCGGCATTCCGGTGGTCGAGCGCGGCAGCGGCAAGCTGGTCGGCATTCTCACCAACCGCGACGTCCGCTTCGCCTCCAACCCGGCCCAGCCGGTGCACGAGCTGATGACCCGCGAGCGGCTGATCACCGTGCGCGAAAGCGTCAGCAAGGACGAGGCCAAGCGCCTGCTGCACCAGAACCGGATCGAGAAGCTGCTGGTGGTCGATGCCGAATACCGCTGCATCGGCCTGATCACGGTGAAGGACATCGAGAAGGCCGAAACCCACCCCACCGCCGCCAAGGACAGCAAGGGCCGGCTGCGCGTCGCCGCCGCCACCGGGGTCGGCCCCGACGGCTTCGCCCGCGCCCAGGCCCTGGTCGAGGCCGGGGTGGACGTGGTGGTGGTCGATACCGCCCACGGCCATTCCAAGGGCGTGATCGACACCGTGCGGGCGATCAAGCAGGCGATGCCCGGCACCCAGGTGATCGGCGGCAACATCGCCACCCCGGCGGCGGCCCGCGCCCTGATCGAGGCCGGGGCCGACGCGGTCAAGGTCGGCATCGGCCCGGGCACGATCTGCACCACCCGGGTGGTGGCCGGCGTCGGCGTGCCGCAGCTGTCGGCGGTGATGGAGGTGGCCGAGGTCGCCCACGCCGCCGGGGTCAAGGTGATCGCCGACGGCGGCATCAAATATTCCGGCGACATCGCCAAGGCGATCGCCGCCGGGGCCGATTGCGTGATGATCGGCTCGCTGTTCGCCGGCACCGAGGAAAGCCCCGGCGACGTGTTCCTCTACCAGGGCCGCTCCTACAAATCCTATCGCGGCATGGGCTCGATCGGGGCGATGGCGCGTGGCTCGGCCGACCGCTATTTCCAGGCCGAGGTCAGCGACAAGCTGAAGCTGGTGCCGGAAGGGGTCGAGGGCCGGGTCGCCTACAAGGGTCCGGTCGGCACGGTGATCCACCAGTTGATCGGCGGCCTGCGCGCCGGCATGGGCTATACCGGCAACGCCACCATCGCCCAGATGCAGACCAACTGCACCTTCCGCCGCATCACCGCCTCCGGCCTGCGCGAGAGCCACGTCCACGACGTGTCGATCACCAAGGAAGCCCCCAACTACAAGAGCGAGTAGCCGCCCGCGCCCCCGCCGCCGCCCCGGCGCGCGGCGGGGGCCGGCCATCCGCTCGCCCCCCGGGGAGGAAGGGCCGATGCAGAACCAGTCCCGCATCCTGGTCGCGGTGCTGCGCGATTATTGCGCCCGGCGCGGCCTGACCCTGACGCCGCTGTGCGACGATTGGGCCTTCGTGCTGGAGGGTGGCGGCCGCCGTCACCTCGTGTTCGGCTACGATCTCGGCCTCAACCGCTCGACCGCGTTGCAGGTGGCCAACGACAAGGCCGCCACCCATCAGATCCTGACCCTGGCCGGCCTGCCCAGCGTCGAACATCTGCTGTTCCACGCCCCGGCGATGGCCGAATACATCCCGCTGCCGGGCAACTGGCGGCCGATGCTCGCTTATTTCCACCGCCACGGCGGCGACGTGGTGTGCAAGCCCAACACCGGCACCGGCGGGATCGGGGTGCAGCGGGTGCGCAGCGAGGCCGAACTGGAGGCGGCGGTGCATCCGCTGTTCGCCGCCGGCCGCAGCCTGTGCCTGTCGCCGTTCCTGGCGATCGAGCGCGAGGTGCGGGTGGTGGTGGTCGGCGGACGGGGCAAGCTGGCCTATGAGAAGAAACGCCCGGCCCTGACCGGCGACGGCGCCACCCCGCTGTTCGACCTGCTGCGGGCCGAGATTGCCCGCCAGCCCGCCGCCGCCCGCCTGCTGGAGCAGGAGGCGCTGTCCGGCCGGCTGGGCGGGCTCGACCGGGTGCCGGCCCGGGGCGAGACGGTGACGCTCGGCTGGAAGCACAACCTCGCCTGGGGCAACCGCCCCGAACTGCTCGACCCCGCCGCCGCCGCGCCGCTGCTGGCCCTGGCCGAGGCCGCCGCCGCCGCGATCGGGATCGAGGTCGCCTCGATCGATCTGGTCGAAACCGCCGACGGCCTCGCCGTGATCGAGATCAATGCCGGGCTGATGATGGAAAGCTTCGCCCGGGTGTCGCCCGCCTTCCATACCCGCGCCGCCGCCCTCTATGCCGAGGCGCTCGACCGGGTGTTCGCCCCCGCCGGAGAGCCGCGATGACCCTGTTCCCGCCCTTCCCCCTGTCCGATGCCGAGATCGAGCACTTCCTCGCCGAGGACGCCCCCTATGGCGACCTGACCAGCCGCAGCCTTGGCCTGGGCGCCCAACCCGGCCGGATGCGCTTCGCCGCGCGCGGCGCGATGGTCGCCTGCGCCAGCGAAGAGGCGGCGCGGCTGATCGAGCGCGCCGGCGGCCGGATCGAACGCCTGACCGCCAGCGGCACCGCCCTGACGCCCGGGGCCGAAATCCTCGCCGCCACCGGCCCCGCCGCCGCCTTGCTGATGGCCTGGAAGGTGGCGCAGACCCTGGTCGAGACCGCCTCGGGCATCGCCAGCGCCGCCGCCGCGATCGTCGCGGCCGCCCGGGCCGAACGGCCGGAGATCGTGGTCGCCTGCACCCGCAAGGCGATGCCCGGCACCCGCGCGGTGGCGGTCAAGGCGATCCTGGCCGGCGGGGCCACCCCGCACCGGCTCGGCCTGTCCGACAGCCTGCTGCTGTTCCCCGAGCACCGCGCCTTTTTCCCCGGCCAACCGCTGGCCGAGACGGTGGCGCGGCTGAAGGCGGCCTGCCCGGAACGCCGGGTGGTGGTCGAGGTCACCGACGCCGCCGCCGCGTTCGAGGCCGCCGCCGCCGGGGCCGAGGTGATCCAGCTCGAAAAATTCAGCCCCGAGGCGGTGGCCGAGGTGGCCGACGCCCTGGCCGGCCGGGTGACGATCGCCGCCGCCGGCGGAATCAACGCGGACAATGCCGCCGCCTACGCCCGCGCTGGCGCCGACGTGCTGGTCACCTCCGCCCCTTATTGGGCCAAACCCCGCGACGTCGCCGTCTCGATCGACCCGGCATAAAGCGGGCTACCGCCCGCACCCATTTGGGGAGCAGGGCTCCCCAAACCCCACCCTTTTTCATCGATAAAAACAAAGGGGGTCCGGGGCATCGCCCCGGCGGGTCGCGGGCAGCGCCCGCGCTCACGGCACCGAAGCGGCTTCCCGGGCATCGGAGAAGCGGTGATGGATCGCCAGCACCTCGGTCCAGGCGGCGAGCAAAGCGGTGGCGCAGCCGGGATCGAAATGGCGGCCGATCTCGTCCTTGACGAAGGCGTGGGCCCGTTCCAGCGACCAGGCCGGCTTGTAGGGCCGGGTGCTGGTGAGGGCGTCGAACACGTCGGCGACGGCGACGATGCGGCCGGGCAGCGGGATGGTTTCCCCGGCGAGGCCGGCGGGATAGCCGGTGCCGTCATAGCGTTCGTGATGGGTCAGGGCGATCTCGGCGCCGAGCTGGATCAGGCGGGAGGAACTGCCGTCGAGGATGGCGTGGCCGATCAGGGGATGGCGGCGCATCACCACCAGTTCCGCATCGGTCAGCCGGCCGGGCTTCAGCAGGATCTCGTCGGGGGTGCCGAGCTTGCCGACATCATGCATCGGCGCCGCCTTGAAGATCAGCTCGCATTCCTCCTCGGGCAGGCCGAGGCCGGTGGCGATCAGGCGGGAATAATGGGCCATGCGCTGGATGTGCTCGCCGGTTTCCGGGTCGCGGAATTCGGCCGCCTTGGCCAGCCGCAGCACCAGTTCCTCCTCGCGGGCCAGCACGGCGCGGGTGGCCTGGCGCACCGCCTCGGCCAGCCAGCGGTTCTGGTCGCGCAGGCGCAGATGGCTGCGCCTGAGCGCCAGCAGGTTGGTGACCCGCACCTGCATCTCGCTGGGATCGACCGGCTTGGCGAGGAAATCGGTGACGCCGAGTTCCAGCGCGGTCTGCCGCACCGAGCGTTCGGTGGTGGCGGTGATCATGATGATCGGCACGTCGCGCGAACCCGGCAGGGCGCGCACCCGCTCGACATATTGATGGCCGTTGAGGCCGGGCATGACGTAATCGACCAGGATCAGGTCGGGCAGCGCCCGCTCGGCCGCCTCCAGCGCCTGCTGGGGATCGGAATAGCAGGTGACCTCGATCTCCTCCGCCACGCGCCGGACGATCTGTTCGAACAGCATCAGATTGGAGACGGTGTCGTCGATGATGTGAACCTGCATGCTGCCTCACCCCTGCCCGACCGGCGGCGGCGCGTCGGGCGCGCCGCCGTCTCTTGTTGCGTCAGATCCCTCGGCGCTGGCCGAGCCATGCCGGGCGGTGACCCGCAGCGCCGCGGCGAGAGCGGCCCCGGCCGGCGCCAGCCCGCCGCCATCGCGCCCGGCCTGTTCGAGCCGCCCGGCCGCCTCGGCCAGCCGGACGAAGCCGAGATTGGCCGCCGCCCCCTTCAGCGAATGGGCCAGGGTGGCGACCAGCACGGCGTCGCCGGCCGCCACCGCCCGGGCGATCTCCTCGCCACGCGCGGCGAGGCCGGCATGGAAGACGCGGAACAGCCGCCCGACCGATTCGGGGCCGAGGGCGCGGACCAGTTCGCCCTGCACCGCCTCGTCGGCCACCGGCGGCAGCAGGACCGGATCGACCGGCGGCGAGGCGGCCGGCGGCGGCTCCCCCGCCGTCAGCCGGCCGGCCCAGCGGTCGAGCAACTGCGACAGGCGGTGGCGGTCGATCGGCTTGGCGAGATAATCGTTCATCCCGGCGGCGAGGCAGGCGGCGCGGTCGCCGGCGGTGGCGTTGGCGGTCATCGCGATGATCACCACCTCCGCCCGGGCCCCGGGCAGGGTGCGGATCCGCCGGGTGGCGGCCAACCCGTCGAAGCGGGGCATCTGCATGTCCATCAGCACCAGATCATAGTCGCCCTGGCGCACCCGCTCGACCGCCTCGGCCCCATCGTCGGCGACGTCGGCGCGGTGGCCAAGCTTGGCGAGCAGGCCGACCGCCACCTGCTGGTTGATCGCGTTGTCCTCGGCCACCAGCACCTTGAGCGGCCGCGTCGGCGGCGGCGGGAGCGGCTCGGGCCGGGTGGCGGCGGCAGCGCCGCCCCGGCCGAACATCGCCGCCAGCGCGTCGCGCAGGGCGGCCCGCCGCACCGGCTTGGCCAGCACCCGGTCGAGCCGCAGCGCCCGGGCCAGATCCTGGACCTCGGCGAGATCACCGGACGAAACCAGCAGGATCGGCAGCGTGGTGGTGGCCGGATCGGCCCGCAGCACCGCCGCGAGGTCGAGCCCGGTCATCCCCGGCATCAGATGGTCGAGAATCAGGCCGTCGAACGGCCGCCCCTGCCCCGGCGCGGCGCGGATCGCGGCCAGCCCGGCGGCGGCGGCGGCGGCCTCGGCCACCTCGATGCCCCAGCCGGCGAGCTGCCGGGCGAGGATCTCGCGGCTGGCGGGATGGTCGTCGATCACCAGCAGGCGCAGCCCCGCCAGCGGCGCGGCCGGCCCCGGCGGCGGCGCCTCGCCCGCCGCCGGGGCCACCCGTTCGAGCGGCACGGTGAACCAGAAGGTGCTGCCCTCCCCCTCGGTGCTGTCGAAGCCGATCTGGCCGCCCATCAGGTCGAGCAGCCGCCGGCAGATCGCCAGCCCGAGGCCGCTGCCGCCATAGCGCCGCGCCATCGAGGCGTCGGCCTGGGAAAACATGCCGAACAGCCGGGCGTGGGCGGTGGCGGGAATGCCGATGCCGGTGTCGCGCACCGTCACCCGCAGCCGGGGCCGCTCCGCCGCCGCCGGGTCGAAGCCGGCCTCGATCGCCACCGCGCCGTGATCGGTGAACTTGATCGCGTTGCTGGCGAGGTTGAGCAGGATCTGGCGCAGCCGGCCGGGATCGCCGCGATAGAGCCCGTCGGTTTCCGCCCCGACCCGGCAGGTCAGTTCCAGCCCCTTGACCCGCACCCGGGGCACCAGGATGTCGACCACCCCCTCGATCAGCGGGGCGATCTCGAACGGACTGTGTTCAAGGTCGAGCCGCCCGGCCTCCATCTTCGAGAAATCGAGGATGTCGTTGAGCAGCCCGAGCAGCGCCTCGGCCGAGGCGCGCGCGGTGGCGGCGAAATGGTGCTGCTCGGGGGTGAGGTCGGTGTCGAGCAGCAGGCTGGTCATGCCGATGATGCCGTTCATCGGGGTGCGGATCTCGTGGCTGATCGTCGCCAGGAACTCGTTCTTGGCCTGGCTGGCGGCCTCGGCCCGCTCGACCGCCTCGGCCATCGCCTTTTCCATGTGCTTGCGGGCGGTGACGTCGGTGCGGATGGCGACGAACTGGCGGGGACGCCCCGCTTCGTCGAGGCTGGGGACGATGGTCGCCGCCAGCCAGGACAGCGAGCCGTCCTTGGCCCGGTTGCACAATTCGCCGTGCCAGACATGGCCGGCGGTGATGGTGCGCCAGATCCCGGCATAGAATTCGGGCGGATGCAGCCCCGATTTGACGATGCGGTGGTTGCGCCCGATCAGCTCCTCGGGGCGGTAGCCGCTGATTTCGCAGAATTTCCGGTTGGCATAGACGATCACGCCGTCGGCGTCGGTGATGCTGACGATGGCATGCTGGTCGAGGGCGAATTTCTGCTGTTCCAGCTCGCGGCGCACCGCGTTGAACGCCCGCACCAGCCGGGCGATCTCGCCGCTGACGTCCTCGAGCCCCAGCGCGGCGGTGGCGGGGGCCTGCTGGCCGTTGGCGGCGAGGATCTCGCCGACGCTGCGGTTAAGCAGGGCGACGGCCCCGGCCCGGTCGTGCTCCCCGGCGCGATAGCGGGCCTCGACGGCGTCGAGCAGGGCCGGCAGCCCGGCGACAAGGGGAACGAGCGGCGCCGGCAGCGCGGCGGGATCGAGAGCGGCCAGCGCGTCGAGCATCGACGCCGGGTCGGAGCCGAACGCCTCGGCCAACTGCCGCGCCAGCTCGGGATGCATCAGCAGCGGCCTCCGCCGCCGGATGGCATCGGATCCGCCCCGCTGTGGCGAGCGTCCATCCCCGCTTCTCCGTGCTGCGGCGCAACCGGGCCGCGCCCATGACGATCGGCCGCCATTATCGGCCGAGAGTCGCGTCGCGGTAAAGACCGGAGCGACCGGCGGCGGCGGGGCCCCCTCCCGCGATGGGGGGCAACGCCCCCCGCGCCGGGATCACAGCGCCTGGATTCCGCCGAGGAAATCCTCGATCGCCACCCGCAGGGTCTGGGCGCCCCGGCTCAGCCGCTCCGACGACTGGCGCACGTCCGAGGCGCCGGCGCCGTTGCGGCCGGCGGCGGCCTGGATGCCGGTGATGTTGGCCGACACCTCGCCGGTGCCGACCGCCGCCTGCTCGATGTTGCGGGCGATCTCGCGGGTGGCGGTGTTCTGCTCCTCGACCGCGGCGGCGATCTGGGCCGAGACATGCTCCATGCCGCGAATCGAGGACACCACCTCGGCCAGGGCCCGCACCACCTCCTCGGTCTGGGTCTGCACCGCCGCCACCTGCCGGGTGATGTCCTCGGTGGCGCGGGCGGTCTGGTTGGCGAGGTTCTTGACCTCGCCCGCCACCACCGCGAACCCCTTGCCGGCCTCGCCCGCCCGCGCCGCCTCGATCGTGGCGTTCAAGGCCAAGAGGTTGGTCTGGCTGGCGATGTCGGTGATCAGCTGCACCACCGCGGTGATCGCCCCGGCCGCCTGCGACAGCGCGGCGACGGTGGTGCCGGCCCGGTCGGCGGCGCGCACCGCCTGGGACGAGGATTCGATCGACTGGGTCACCTGCCGGGAGATCTCGGCGATCGAACTCGACAGTTCCTCGGCGGCGGCGGCGACGGTCTCGACGTTGGTGGCGGCCTCGCGGGCGGCGGCGGCGACGGTCTGGGCCCGGCTGCCGGTCTCGGTGGCGTCGCGTTCCAGCGAGGTCGAGGTCTGGCCCATCGCGTCGGAGGCCACCGCGACCTCGCCCAGGGTCGAATTGGCGGTGCGGTCGAACACGGCGACCATCTCGTTCATCCGCTCGGCCCGGCGCAGCTTGGCCTCGGCCTCGGCCTTGGCCGCCGCCTCGAGCGCGCGGTTGGCGGCCAGCCGATCGCGCAGCACCACCAGGGCGGCGGCGACCTCGCCCAGTTCGTCGCGCCGCCCCGCCCCGACGATGGCGCGGTCAAGCCGGCCCTCGGCCAGCGCCTCGACCGCGCCGACGCAGCCCTGGAGCGGTTCGACCACCCCCTTGCGGGCGAGGAAGCCGCTGATCAGCACCGCCAGCACCAGCGCCAGCGCCGAACCGCCGAGCAGCAGCTTGATGCGCTGGCTCGCCAGCGCGTCGGCCTCGGCGGTGACGGCGGCGAGGCGCTCCTCCTCCAGCTTGAACAGGGCGCGCACCGATTCGCGGCCGGCGGCGGCGGCGATGGCGGCGGCCCGGACCTGCTGGTGCAGAATCGCCATGTCGTCGGCGCGCCCCGCCTGGAACGCGGCGGCGATCGCCTGCTCGAACGCCTGCTCGCGCGTGGCGACCTCCTCGACCATCGCCCGGCGGCGGGGATGGGCGGCGGCATCGCGCCGCACCACCGCCAGCCGTTGCTGGAACAGCTCGCGTTCGGCCGCCACCTTGGCCTCGCCGTCGGACAAGGCGGCGGGGGTGGGCTCGATCAGCGCCACCGCCATCGCCGCGTTCATCGCCTGGATGTTGGTGTTGAGGCGGGAGGCCAGCAGCGCCGCCTGCCCGCTTTCCGTCACCGCATCCATCTTGCCGTCGAGGCTGGCAAAGGATTCGATCGAGACCGCCGCCACCCCGAGCATGGCAAACCCGAGCAGACCGACGATGACCAGGATTTTGTGAAAGACCCGCAGGTTCTCCAGCATGTCCCTCTCCTTGGCGTGTTCGCCATGGCCATCGCGCCCGGCTCCACACTCACAACCAAAAGGATCAGTCAAGATGGACTAGGGTAAATCCACTATGGTCTTAGCGGACATCCCTTTTGGTATAAACCAAGCGGGGGCGACAGTTCAACAGCGACATCTCGCCCGAAAATTGCCGATGGCGGCGCAACATTACAAAAGGCTCACCCGACAGACATCGCGCGGTAATCCAGCGGCGGCAATGATCCCCCCAGCAAGATCGGTCGCCGGTTCCCCCGACCCGGCAGACCCCTCGCGTCCCGCCCGGGCGGCCCTCCCCGCCCGGCTTCGACCGACGATGCGGCCTCACCCCCCGGAGCGCACGCATCCCCCGTCCTCCGGCGTGTCCACCCCGCGCCGGGCGACAAAGGAGAACCCCCGCGCCATCCCCTCGGCGCGGGGGTTTTTCGTTGGTCGGTTCGATGTGTGGGTTTCGCGGCGGCTTTTCGCCGCGACGCCGCCCGAAGGCGGCGCCCCTCGGCGGGGGTCAGGCGCGGCGGGCGTCGCCCGGCGCGGGCAGTTCGATGTTGACCTCAAGCACCGACAGATGCTGCTCGCGTTCGAGCCGGACCTGGACGCGATCCTCCTCGACCGAGACGTATTTGCGGATCACCTCGATCAGCTCGCGCTGCAACTGGGGCAGGAAATCGGCGCCCGACAGCCCGGCCCGCTCGTGGGCGAGCAGGATTTGCAGGCGTTCCCGGGCGGCTTCGGCGGTCCGCTTGGGCCGCCGGGTAAACAGACCGAGCACACTCATGCGCTCCTCCCCAGCAGACGGTCGATCAGGCCGCGCTTGGTGCCGCGCGGCACGGTGACCGGAATGTCGTCGCCCAGCATCCGCCCCACCGCCTCGGCATAGGCGCGGCCGGCATTGGACTTCTCGTCGAGGATCACCGGGGTGCCGATGTTGGAGGCCTGGAGCACCGACGGGCATTCCGGCACGATGCCGATCAGCGGCACCGCCAGGATGTCCTGGACGTCCTCGACCTTCAGCATCTCGCCCTTCTCGACCCGTTCGGCGTCGTAGCGGGTCAGCAGCAGGCGCTGCGGCAGGCTGCCGCCCTCCTCGGCGACGCGCGACTTGCTGGCGAGCAGGCCGATCATCCGGTCGGCGTCGCGCACCGAGGACACCTCGGGGTTGGACACCACGATCGCCTCGTCGGCGAAATACATCGCGAGATAGGCGCCGCGCTCGATCCCGGCCGGGCTGTCGCAGACGATGTAGTCGAAATCCTGCCGCAGCTCGGCCACCACCCGCTCGACCCCGTCCTGGGTCAGGGCGTCCTTGTCGCGGGTCTGCGAGGTCGGCAGCACGAACAGATTGTCGAGCCGCTTGTCCTTGATCAGGGCCTGATTGAGCTTGGCGTCGCCGTTGATGACGTTGATGAAGTCGTACACCACCCGGCGCTCGCAGCCCATGATCAGGTCGAGATTGCGCAGGCCGACGTCGAAATCGATCACGACGGTCTTGTGCCCGCGCAGGGCCAGCCCGGCCGACAGCGCCGCCGCCGTGGTGGTCTTGCCGACACCGCCCTTGCCCGAGGTGATGACGATGACTTTTGCCAAAGGATTTCCCCTCTAAAGACGGTTACAGCCCCTGCTGCACCATGGCCTCGCCGTCGAACCAGACCTGGGCGGGCTTGCCGAGCAGAGCCGGCTCCAATTGTTCGTTGACCATGTAAAGGCCGGCCACCGCGACCAGCTCGGCCTCCAGCGCCCGGCAGAAGATCCGCGCCCCCTTGTCGCCGCTCATCCCGGCCAGGGCGCGGCCGCGCAGCGGACCATAGACATGGATGTGGCCGTCGGCCAGCAGCTCGGCGCCGTGGCTGACCGGGCCGAGCACGATCAGGTCGCCCTTGTGGGCATAGACCTGACGGCCGGACCGCACCGGCTCGGCGATGATCCGGGTGCCGCCGCTGGCGGCCTTGGCCGGTTCCTTGCTGATCGGCTGGGCCTCGGTGGTGCGGCCGGTGGGAAAGGACGGCAGTCCGGCCGCCACCGCCGCGCGCTCCCACGCCGCGTTGGCGCGCTGGACCCCGACCGGGTTGATGCCGAGTTCGGCCAGCCGGGCGCAGAACGCGGCCAGATCGACCGGCGGCCGCACCCCGGTGCCGGACAGGTCGAGCACGATCGGCGCATTACGGTAAAAACCCGGGGCCAGCGACAGCATCGTCGCCAGCCTGGGAAAGAAATCCGGATCATCCGGATTGACCAGTTTCAAGGTCAACAGGGTCAGGGAGGCGGCCCGGAGCTGAAACGGCGCCGCGTCCTCGGTGATGCTACTGGCCTGACGCGCGCTCTGCTCGTTGTTGCTCATCTCTGTTCCTTGCCCTGGAGCCGGACCATGCCGCAGCGCGGCGGCAGGGTCAAGAATCGGCTGCCGGCCAACGCCACTTTCGGTATTTTTTTCGTCGCGGTCTGCGATCCGGTACGCAAAAGCCGCCCGGTATCGCCCCCCGCGCCGTTCAAGCCATGCGCACCCGCAGCCGCGGGAGCGAATCTATCGGTTTTCGACACTTCGTAGAAGAGCGAGTTCGAAAGGAAGAAACCATGTCAGATTCCGATTTCTCCTCCTCCTCGTCGCCGGCGACGATGACCTCCCTCGGGGCCCAGATCCTCTACCCGATCATGGTCAACGGCTATCTGTGCAACAACGCGGCCGAGGTCCAGACCGCGCGCAACGGGGAAAACCCCGCCGCCCTGGCCGGCTCGGGCGTTGCCGCCGCCGCCGGCGGGATCACCGCGCCCGCCGCCGCCCCCACCCAGACCGCGCACGCCGTCCAGGCCGCGTCGGCCAGCAGCAACGGCAGCCAGACCTCGAACCAATCCCACAATCCTCACGGCAGCACCGACCTGTTCGCCTGAGGCCGGTTCGTCCGGGTTCCCGCCGCCCGGGGCGCGACCGCGTCCCGGGCGGCGTCTTTTTTCGCCCCGCCCTGCGGCCCGGGAATGTCGCATCCGCGACGGATTGTACCGTCTTGTCGGGGACGCGACAGGCGCCCCCAACCGCCCAATCCAGCATTTCCGCGCCTTTTGGCAGTTGGCACGCCCCTTGCTGATATCCCGGCGTTCGAGCCCTGACGAGGAGGCCGCCGGTGTCTGGTAACGTGATCCCCCTGAGCAGCATTGCCCGGTCCCTGCCGGTTCCCCCCGCCGGGGGCTGTTCCTCCTCGTCCTGCCGGACTCCGGCCGGCCAGGGCGACGTGCCCGACGCGGTGTGGGACCGGATCAAGGACCATCCCTGCTTCAGCGAGGAGGCCCACCATTACTTCGCCCGCATGCATGTGGCGGTGGCGCCGGCCTGCAACATCCAGTGCAATTACTGCAACCGCAAATATGATTGCGCCAACGAATCCCGCCCCGGCGTCACCAGCGAGCGGCTGACCCCCGAGCAGGCGGCGCGCAAGGTGCTGGCGGTGGCGGCGCGGATCCCGCAATTGTCGGTGCTGGGGATCGCCGGGCCGGGCGACGCGCTGTTCGACTGGCGCCGCACCTTCGAGACCTTCCGTCTGGTCGGCGAAAAGCTGCCCGACCTCAAGTTCTGCGTCTCGACCAACGGCCTTGCCTTGCCCGACCATGTCGACGAGCTGGCGCGCCACAACATCGACCACGTCACCATCACCATCAACGCGATCGATCCCGAGATCGCCGCCGGGATCTACCCCTGGATCTATTTCAAGGGCAAGCGCCACACCGGGATCGAGGCGGCGCGGATCCTGCTCGACCGCCAGATGGAGGGGCTGGAGCGCCTGACCGCCAAGGGGGTGCTGGTCAAGGTCAATTCGGTGCTGATCCCCGGCCTCAACGACGCCCATCTGGTCGCGGTCAATCAGGCGATCAAGGCGCGCGGCGCCTTCCTCCACAACGTGATGCCGCTGATCTCCGACCCGGCCCACGGCACCCGCTTCGGCCTCGACGGCGTGCGCGGGCCGACCCCGGCCGAGGTCAAGGCGGTGCAGGACAGCCTGGGCGGCGGCGCCCATCTGATGCGCCACTGTCGCCAGTGCCGCGCCGACGCGGTCGGCATGCTGGGCGAAGACCTGTCGGCCGAATTCACCCTCGACAAGCTCCCCGAGGCGCCGGTGGTCGATCCCGAGCCGCGCCGGGTCTATCGCGAGGTGGTCGAGCGCGAGCGCGCCGACCATGCCCGCGCGGTGGCCAGCGCCAGCGCCGGCCTCGCCCGCGCCGCGACGCCCCAGGCCCCGGCCAGACTGGTGGCGGTCTGCACCAAGGGCGGCGGCCGGATCAACCAGCATTTCGGCCATGCCCGCGAGTTCCACGTCTATGCGGTCGATGCCGGCGGGGTCCGCTTCAGCGGCGTGCGCAAGGCCGGCACCTATTGCCAGGGAGGTGAGGGCGACGATGAAAAAATGCCGGCGATCCTGGCCGCGCTCGACGGGATCGACACGGTGTTCGTCGCCAAGATCGGGCGCTGTCCCCGCCAGGATTTGGCCCAG
This sequence comes from Phaeospirillum tilakii, assembly GCF_042683125.1. NCBI lineage: Bacteria > Pseudomonadati > Pseudomonadota > Alphaproteobacteria > Rhodospirillales > Rhodospirillaceae > Phaeospirillum > Phaeospirillum tilakii. The sequence goes on along the minus strand of NZ_JBHUIY010000007.1, from coordinate 106,139 downwards.
GCCGGAATTGAAGCGATCGACAGCCACCCATTCGAGTATATAGAGAGCGCGGTGGCGGCGTGGTACGCCGAACGCTTCGGCGGCCGGGACCAATCCGCCAGCATCGCCTGAACCATCTAGACGATTAAGGAGTTTCTGTTATGGCCCTGAAGATCAACGCCGACGAGTGCACCTCCTGCGGCGCCTGCGAGTTCGAGTGCCCGAACGGCGCGATCACCCTGAGCGGCGACACCTACGCCATCACCGCCGCCAAGTGCACCGAGTGTGACGGCGACGCGCCGAAGTGTCAGGCGGTCTGCCCGGCCGAAGCGATCGTCAAGGCGTAAGCGCCGGCGTCAAGCCACGCGCGCCGGGAACAGGAGAGCCGTCATGACCGACTCCGCCGCCGACACCCCGCCCCCGGTCGAACTGTCCGGACCACCGGCGTTCGAACCCGGGGACAAGGTCGCCGCGCGGCGCGAGGTTCGCAATGACGGCACCTTTCCCGGCGCCGCGATGGGCGAGGTGCTGATCCGCAGCGGCGAGGTGGGCTACGTCCGTTCGGTCGGAACCTTCCTCAACCGCTACTACATTTACGGCATCGATTTCATCGAATCCTCCCGGCTGGTCGGGATGCGCGCCGCCGAGCTTTCCCTGCTGGAACGGACCTGCGACGCCCCCTCCCGCTGACCATCCCCGCCCTCCCCTTTCCCCCAGCCCCCTTTTCCAGCCAAGGAACCCGTCATGAAGGTCATGTTGCGCAAGGTCGGCGACGAATACGAAATCTACGTCGCCAAGAAGGACCTGGAGGAAAAGGTGGTCGAGATGGAGAACGGCACCCCCTGGGGCGGCATCATCAAGATCAGCAACGGCTGGCGCTTCGTCATGCCGCCGGAGCCGGCCAACGTCAAACTGCCGATCACCATCGAGGCGCGCAAGCTCGGCGACGAGGACTGAGCCGCCGGCCGACCGCGACGACGCCGGACGCGAAGGGGGAGACCCAATGAGTGTGGGACACGAGACCGAAACCCTGCTCGACGAGATCGGGCGGGGCATCGCCGACGGCCGCCTGATCCCCTATCTCGGGCCGGATCTGCTGACCCTCGACCCCGCGCCGCCGGTGCCGGTGGGGGCGCGGCCGCTGGCCCATCTGCTCGGCAGCCGGGTGGCGGTGCCGGGGCGGTTCCGCAACAATCTGTGGCATGCCAGCCAGTACATCGAGAACAGCCGCCACCGCGTCACCCTCGACCGGCTGATGGCCGAGATCTTCGCCCCGGTGCCGACACCCACCCCGCTGCACCATTGGCTGGCCGGGCTGCCCGGCCTGCCGCTGGTGGTCGATACCTGGTATGACGGGGCGATGCGCGCCGCCCTGCTCGAACGCGGCCGGACCGACTGGGGGCTGGTGCAGGGGGCGTCGAAGGCCCGCCGGCTCGATGGCGGGGTGTGGACCCGCGCCGTCACCGCCGACGGCACGGTGGTGCCGGACGAGGCCGCCGAGGACTGGACCACCCTGCTCTACAAGCCGCACGGCGCCGCCCAGCCGACCGGCGACGTGCTGGTGTCGGATTCCGATTACGTCGAAGTGCTGACCGAGATCGACATCCAGACCCCGATCCCCGAGGCGGTCAAGCGCCGCCGCGCCGGCCGGGGCTTCGTCTATCTGGGCTGTCGTTTCTACGATCAGATCCTGCGCAACTTCGCCCGCCAGATCGCCAAGCATTCGGGCGGGCCGCGCTATGCCGTGGTGCCGGAGGATCTGACCCGCAACGAGATCCGGTTCCTGGAGGTCGAGGGAATCCGGCCGCTGCTTCTGCCTCTGGCCGACGCGGTCGCCCGCCTCGCCGCCTTCCGGCCGTGATGTCGTCCGCCGGACGGGGCGGCGGTCCCCTTCCCCCGACGCATGCAGAGAGGGAAAAGCATGGCGAACGTAACCTTCAGCTCGCCGGTGATGGCAAAGGACGTCACCGTCTACGCGGTGGCCGGCGACACCAAGACCTTGTTGGCCCTGGCCAAGAAGCATGAGATTCCGATTCCCTGCCAGTGCCAGGACGGTGAATGCGGCTCGTGCCTGATCAAGGTCACCGTGCTCGGCGACAATCCGCCGCTGGCGACCCACCTCACCGACAAGGAAAAGCTGACCCTGTCGGTCAACGGCAAGTTGAGCAAGGCAGTGCTCGATAAGGCCGAGACGAAGGACAGCCCGCCGCAGTATCGTCTGGCCTGTCAGTACATCGTCCGTGACGAGGACATCCTGGTCGAGTTCTCCGGCGAACCCGGAGTCGAAATCGATCTGCGGCGTTAAGCGGAAGCCCGCGGATCGACGGAGGGGCGCCCCCGGCCCGGGGGCGCCCTTTTCCGTTCTGCGCGGGCTCTGCCCGCCCCTGGCCCCGGGCCGCAAGGCCCTTGGAACCCTTTCCTGATCCTTCGCGGGGCGTCACCAGGGCGAGCGGTCGCGGTCCTGGATCGCCTTGACCTCGGCGGCCTGGGCCTTGATGTCCTGCAACCGCAGCCAGATCGGCCCCTTGTGCCCCAGCGCCTGCTCGGCCTTGTTGGCGTGGTAATTGGCCTCGGGCAGCTTGCCGGCCAGCAGGAAATATTCGGCCAGGGCGTAGGAGGCCATCCCCTCGTTGCCGTCGCGGCCGAAGGCGATCGCCAGTTGCTGCCAGCCGAAGGCGTCCTCGGGTTCCAGCCGCACCGCGATGGTCAGGTTGGCGGCGGCGTCGGACAGCAGGGTGGCATCGTCGCTCTCGATCTCGGCCTGACCGAGGCCGATCCGCAGCAGCGCGCTGTTGGGCAGGTATTCGACCGCCTTGCGGTAGGGCTCGACCGCGTCGCGGGGATGGCCGTTCTCGAACAGCATCTGCCCCTTCAGTTCCCAGAAATAGGGGTCCTGCGGCCGTTCGGCCAGCAGTCCGTCGATCAGCCGCAGCGCGGCCGGGAGGTCGGGCTTGCGGTAATAGGCGATCGAACGGGCATAGCGGGCCTCGAGCGAGGGATCGTCCTCCTTGAAGCGCATCAGGGTCTTGCTGGGCGGGTCGAGGAAGGCCTGGAGCTTGACCTTGATCCGGCGGTGGCGCTCGACCCAGTCGGCCGGCCAGGGCCGGTCGGAATAAGGCGATTTCTCGACATGCTCGCGCACGAAGGCGACGCGGTCGCGGGTCAGCGGGTGGGTGCGGACATAGGGATCCTGCCGGCTCGACACCAGCAATTCCTGGTCGCCCAGGATGTTGAAGAATTCGAGCATCCCCCGCGCCGACCAATGGGTGTCGTCGAGGAAGCGCATCGCCATCTGGTCGGCCTGCTGCTCCTGGCTGCGCGAGAAGGCGAGCAGGTTGCGCATCGCCATTTCCTGGCCGCCCATCATCACCCCGGCCCCGGCCTGACCGTTGCCGCTGACCGCGCCGGCGGCGGCGCCGAGCAGCATGGCGAGGATCGCCTCGGTCGAGGCATTGGCCACCGCGTCGTTGAGCCGGATCAGGTGGCCGCCGACGATGTGGCCGCTTTCGTGGGCGATCACCCCGATCAGTTGGCCGGGATTCTCCGACCGCATGATCAGGCCGGTATGGATGAAGATGTTCTGACCGCCGGCGACGTAGGCGTTGAGAGTCGGGTCGTTGAGCAACAGGATCCGCACCGCCTGGGGGTCGAGACCGGCGACCTGAAAGATTGGCGTGCAGAAATCGCGGATGGTATTTTCCACCTCCGCATCGCGGATGAACTGGCGTTTCGCCTGCTGGGCGTCGGCCGGAGCCGACCAGAGCGCGATCAGGACCGTCACCAGAAGGAAAATGCGTGTGAACAAGGATCACCCCTCGTCGGTCGAACGGTTGGGCCCGGGCCGCCGCCTCGCCGCCCTCGCGCTGGCCACGGTCCTCGCCGCCTGCGGCGACGCCCCGCCGCCGGTCGGCACGGTGGGCCATGTCCAGGGCTTCGCCGGCATGGTCGCCGCCGACGAACCGCGCGCCGCCCTGGTGGCGCGCGACGTGCTGTCGGCCGGCGGCAGCGCCGCCGATGCGGCGACCGCGCTCTACTACACTCTTGCCGTGACCCTGCCGTCAACCGCGTCGCTCGGCGGCGGCGGGGCCTGCGTGGTGCATGACGCCCCGACCCGCACCACCGAGGTGCTGGAATTCCCCGCGCTGCCCTCGACCGTCGCCGCCCCGGTGCCGAGCGCGGTGCCGGCCAATCCGCGCGGATTCTTCGCCCTCCACGCCAAATACGGCCGGCTGCGCTTCGAAAGCCTGGTCAGCGAGCCGGAACGGCTGGCCCGCAACGGCTTCCCGGTGTCGCGGGCGCTGGCGGCCGACATCGCCCGGGTCGCCCCCCAGATCGCCCGCATCCCGGCGATGCGGGCGCTGTTCCTCCGCCCCGACGGCAGCCCGCTGCGCGAGGGGGACCTGCTGGTCCAGCCCGAACTGGCGGCGGTGATCGCCAACCTGCGCCGCAACACCGGCGATTTCTATGTCGGCCGCACCGCGCGCGAGCTGGTCGCCTCGGTCCAGCAGGTCGGCGGCGCGCTGTCGCTCGACGACCTGCGCGACCTGCGTCCGGCGTGGCGACCGGGGCTGAAGGTGGCGGTGGGCGACGAGATCGCCGTCTTCCCGCCGCCGCCCTCGGTCGGTGGCACCGCCGCCGCCGGATTGGTGGCGGTGGCGTGGCCGCGCTGGGGCGGACTCGAGCCCGACGAGCGGCCCCACCTGCTGGTCGAGGCCCAGGCCCGGCTGTTCGCCGACCGCACCCGCTGGATGCAGCCGACCGGCTGGAGCGCCGAGGCGCCGGGCAATCTGATCGCCCCCGACACCCTCAACCGGCTGATGGCCAGCTACACTCCCGGCCGGCACGTCCCCCCCGCCACCCCCGCCGCCGCGCCGCGCGAGCCGGTGGTGGCGGCCAGTTTCGTGGTCGAGGACGGCGACGGCTCGGCGGTGGCCTGCGGCGTCGGCGCGGGCGGCCTGTTCGGCACCGGCCTGATCGCCCCCGGCACCGGCATCGTGCTGGCGGTGGCGCCGGGGCCGGGCGGCCCGCCGCCGACCACCGCCGCCCTGGTGGTCAACCCGCATACCAGCCGGGTCCATTTCGCCGCCGCCGCCTCGGGCGGGATCGCCGCGCCGGGGGCGCTGGCCCAGGCCCTGCTCGGCGCCCTGGCCGACGGCAAGCCGCTGGCCGAGGCGCTGGCCCAGCCCCGGGTGGTGTCGCCCGGCAATCCCGACGCCGCCCTGGTCGAGACCGGCCCGTTCGGGTTCGACCCGGCCCCGCTGGCCCGGCGCGGCCATCAGATCGGGCCGACGGCGATGCCCAGCCGGGTCGAGGCGCTACGCTGCCGCGACGGCCAATTGTCCACCCCGGACTGCGAGGCCGCCACCGATCCGCGCGGCTTCGGCCTCGCCGCCGTCGCCGGCAAGGGATAAGCAAAAAAGCGGGCTCTGCCCGCACCCGCCAAGGGCCGCAAGGCCCTTGGATCCCTTGCCCTGGGCGCCTCGGGGCCTGCGCCCGCCTTGGCCTTTACGCTGGCTTTACACCCTTCCGCATCGAACGCTGAGCCCCGTTGGCGTTAGGGATTCCTCATCACGAATCCCTCGCGGAGGGCCGCCATGGCCGATCTCGTTTTTGTTCTCGCCACCCTCGCCCTGTTCACGCTGGGCGGGGTGCTGGTCCGCGCCTGCGAACGGCTGTGACCATGTCGTTCGATCTCATTCTCGGCGCGCTGACCGCGCTCGGGCTGCTGGGCTATCTCGGCTACGTGCTGATCCGCCCAGAACGATTCTAGTCCCGTGGAGACGGCGATGGACGCCAACGGCATTCTCCAGATCCTGCTCTATCTTGCCCTCGTCGCCCTGGCCACGCCGCTGATCGGGGGCTACATGGCCCGCCTGTTCGACGGCAAGCCGGTCTGGCTGTCGCCCCTGCTGGGGCCGGTCGAACGGGCGATCTACCGCCTGTGCGGCATCGATTCCACCCGCGAACAGCATTGGACCGGCTACGCCCTGTCGCTGCTGGCGCTCAATCTGGCCGGCACGCTGGCGCTTTATGGCCTGCAACGGCTCCAGGGCGCGCTGCCGCTCAATCCGGCCGGGATGGCGGCGGTGGCCCCCGACCTCGCCTTCAACACCGCCATCAGCTTCGTCACCAACACCAACTGGCAGGCCTATGGCGGCGAGACGACGATGGCGCTGCTGACCCAGATGGCCGGCCTGACCGTGCAGAACTTCCTGTCGGCGGCGACCGGGATCGCGGTGGCGGTGGCGCTGATTCGCGGCTTCGCCCGCGCCTCGGCCCGCACCATCGGCAATTTCAACGTCGATCTGGTGCGGGCGGTGCTGTACCTGCTGCTGCCGCTGTGCGTGGTGGGCTCGCTGGTGCTGGTGTGGCAGGGGGTGCCGCAGACGCTGGCCGCCTCGGCCGAGGCCACCACCCTCGACGGCGCCCGCCAGACCATCGCGCTCGGGCCGGTGGCGTCGCAGATGATGATCAAGCATCTCGGCACCAACGGCGGCGGCTTCTTCAACGCCAACGCCGCCCACCCGTTCGAGAACCCCACCGCGCTGGTCAACCTGATCCACCTGCTGGCGATCTTCCTGATCGGCGCCGGCCTGACCAATACCTTCGGCCGGATGGTCGGCGACCAGCGCCAGGGCTGGGCCCTGCTGGCGGCGATGGGCGGGCTGTTCGTGGTCGGCGTCGCCGTCACCCTCGGGGCGGAAAGCCAGGGCAACCCGGCCCTGGCCGCGATCGGCATCGATCAGACGCTGTCGGGCGGCAGCATGGAGGGCAAGGAGGTCCGCTTCGGCATCGCCCTGTCGGCCCTGTTCGCCACCGTCACCACCGCCGCCAGCTGCGGCGCGGTCAATGCGATGCATGACAGCCTGATGCCGCTGGCCGGGATGGTGCCGCTGATCAACATGATGCTGGGCGAGATCGTCGTCGGCGGGGTCGGTGCCGGGTTCTACGGGATGATCGTGTTCGTCATCCACACCCTGTTCATCGCCGGGCTGATGGTCGGCCGCAGCCCGGAATATCTCGGCAAGAAGATCGAGGCGCGCGAGGTCAAGCTCGCCGTGCTGGCCACCCTGATCTTCCCGCTGTCCGCGCTCGGGCTCGGCGCCGCCGGCCTGCTGGCCGGGCCCGAGGCGATCGCCGCCCCCGGACCGCATGGGCTCAGCCAGATTCTGTACGCCTATGTCTCGGCCACCGCCAACAACGGTTCCGCCTTCGCCGGCTTCGGCGCCAACACCGTGCTGCACAACAGCCTGCTGGCGCTGGCGATGGCGCTGGGGCGGTTCGTGGTGATCGTGCCGGTGCTGGCGATCGCCGGCGCGCTCGCCGCCAAGCGGACCGCGCCGGCCTCGGCCGGCACCTTCCCCACCCATGGTCCGCTGTTCATCGGCCTGCTGACGGCGGTGATCCTGGTGGTCGGCGGCCTGACCTTCTTCCCGGTTCTCGCCCTGGGGCCGATCGTCGAGCACCTGCTGCTCGGCCATGGCACCCTGTTCTAGGAAAGGGCTTGCGATGACCATCCATCGTCCGCGACCGCTCGCGCTGTTCGACGCCGCCAGCCTGAGCGGCGCCGCCCGCGACGCGGTGCTCAAACTCAACCCCCGCCACCTGATCCGCACCCCGGTGATGTTCGCCACCGCGCTGGCGGCGGCGCTGGCCTCGGTGCTGGCGGCGCGCGACCTCGCCGACCCGCTGTTCCCGGTGATGGCCCAGATCGCCGCCTGGCTGTGGGTCACCGTGCTGTTCGCCAATTTCGCCGAGGCGGTGGCCGAGGGACGCGGCAAGGCCCAGGCCGCCGCGCTGCGCGGCACCCGCGCCGACACCATCGCCCGCCGGGTCGCCTCGGCCGACGCCAGCCGGGTCACCGAGGTGCCGGCCTCGGCGCTGCGGGCCGGCGATCTGGTGGTGTGCGAGGCCGGCGACACCATCCCCGGCGACGGCGACGTGGTGGCCGGCATCGCCACCGTCGATGAAAGCGCCATCACCGGCGAATCCGCCCCGGTGATCCGCGAATCCGGCGGCGACCGCTCGGCGGTGACCGGCGGCACCCGGGTGGTGTCGGACCGGATCCTGGTCCGCATCACCGCCGATCCGGGGCAAACCTTCCTCGACCGGATGATCGCCCTGGTCGAGGGCGCCACCCGGCAGAAGACCCCCAACGAGATCGCCCTGTCGATCCTGCTGGTGGGGATGAGCCTGATCTTCCTGATCGTGGTCACCACCCTGCCCGCCTTCGCCTCGTGGTCGGGCACCCAGGTGCCGGTGCTGTTCCTGGTGGCGCTGTTCGTCACCCTGATCCCCACCACCATCGGCGGGCTGCTGTCGGCGATCGGCATCGCCGGGATGGACCGGCTGGTGACCTTCAACGTCATCGCCAAATCGGGCCGCTCGGTCGAGGCGGCCGGCGACATCGACGTGCTGCTGCTCGACAAGACCGGCACCATCACCCTGGGGGCGCGGCAGGCCCACGCCTTCCTGCCGCTGTCCTCGGTGGCCGAGCGCGATCTGGCCGAGGCGGCGTTCCTCGCCTCGCTGGCCGACGAGACCCCCGAGGGCAAATCGACCGTGGCGCTGGCGCGGACCCGCTTCGGCCTGACCGAGGGCGACGGGCCGGCGATGACCTTCCTGCCGTTTTCCGCCCATACCCGGATGAGCGGGGTCGATCTGGCCCGCGCCGATGGCGGCGTCACCCGGATCCGCAAGGGCGCCGCCGACGCGGTGGTCGCCGCCGTCGCCGACCGGGCCGGCCGCACCCCCGGCGGGGTGCCGAAGGAGCTGACCCAGGCGGTCGAACAGGTGGCCAAGTCGGGCGGCACCCCGCTGGTGGTGGCGCGCGATGACCGGCTGCTCGGGGTGATCCACCTCAAGGACATCATCAAGCCGGGCATCCGCGAACGCTTCGCCACCCTGCGGGCGATGGGGATCCGCACGGTGATGATCACCGGCGACAATCCGCTGACCGCCGCCGCGATCGCCGCCGAGGCCGGGGTCGATGATTTCCTGGCCGAGGCGACCCCGGAGCGCAAGCTGGAGCTGATCCGCGATTACCAGAAGGGCGGCCGGCTGGTGGCGATGTGCGGCGACGGCTCGAACGACGCCCCGGCCTTGGCCCAGGCCGATGTCGGGGTGGCGATGAACACCGGCACCCAGGCGGCGCGCGAGGCCGGCAACATGGTCGATCTCGAAAGCGATCCGACCAAGCTGATCGAGATCGTGATGATCGGCAAACAATTGCTGATGAGCCGGGGGGCCCTGACCACCTTCTCGATCGCCAACGACGTCGCCAAGTATTTCGCGATCATCCCGGCGCTGTTCCTCGCCTCCTATCCCTCGCTCCAGGCGCTCAACGTGATGCATCTGGCCAGCCCGCAGAGCGCGATCCTGTCGGCGATCATCTTCAACGCCCTGATCATCGTCGCCCTGATCCCGCTGGCGCTGAAGGGGGTGCGCTACCGCCCCGCCGCCGCCGAGACGCTGCTGCGGCGCAACCTGCTGGTCTACGGCCTGGGCGGGCTGGTCGCCCCGTTCCTCGGCATCAAGCTGATCGACCTCCTCGTCACCGCCCTCGGCCTCGCCTGATCGGAGTCCGTCATGTTGAAAGACCTTCGCCCCGCCTTGTCGTTGCTGGTGGTGATGACCGGGCTGACCGGGCTGGCCTACCCGCTCGGGGTCACCGGCCTCGCCCAGCTCGCCTTCCCCTGGCAGGCCAATGGCAGCCTGATCGAACAGGACGGCAAAGTGGTCGGCTCGGCCCTGATCGGGCAGAACTTCACCGGGCCGGGCTATTTCTGGGGCCGCCCCTCGGCCACCACCGCCCCCGATCCGGCCGATCCGGCCCGGTCGGTGGCGGCGCCCTACAACGCCGCCAGTTCGGGCGGCAGCAACCTCGCCCCCTCCAGCCGGGCGCTGGTCGAGAGCGCGGCCGAGGCGGTGGCCCGGCTGCGCGCCGCCCATCCCGACCGGTCCGGCCCGGTGCCGGTCGAGCTGGTCACCGCCTCGGCCAGCGGGCTCGACCCCGATCTCAGCCCGGCGGCGGCGCTGTGGCAGGTCGAGCGGGTGGCGCGGGCGCGCGGCGTCGCGGCCGAGGAGGTGCGGGCCCTGGTGCTGGCCCAGGTCGAGGGCCGCCAGTTGGGTCTGCTGGGCGAGCCCCGGGTCAACCTGCTCGCCCTCAACCGGGCACTGGACGCGCGCTGGCCGGAGAGGCGACCCTGACAGGATGAGCCCCGAGCGCGACCACCGCCCCTCTCCCGACGCCCTCCTCGCCGAAGCCCGGCGGGAAGGGCGCGGCCGTCTCAAGATCTTCCTCGGCGCCGCCCCCGGGGTCGGCAAGACCTTCGCGATGCTGGAGACCGCCCACGAGCGCCGCCGCGAGGGGGTGGACGTGGTGATCGGGGTGGTCGAGACCCACGGCCGCAAGGAGACCGAGGCGCTGGTCGCCGGGTTCGAGATCCTGCCGCCGCGGATGATCGCCTATCGCGGCCGCTCGTTCCGCGAGATGGATCTCGAGGCGCTGACCGCCCGCCGCCCCGGCCTCGCCCTGGTCGATGAACTGGCCCACACCAACATCCCCGGCGCCCGCCACCTCAAACGCTGGCAGGATGTCGAGGATCTGCTCGCCGCCGGCATCGACGTCTATTCGACCCTCAACATCCAGCATCTCGACTCGATCAACGACGTGGTCGAGCAGATCTCGGGGGTCAAGGTGCGGGAGACCCTGCCCGACAGCGTGCTGGCCGGGGCCGACGAGATCGAGGTGATCGACCTGCCGCCGCAGGACCTGATCAAGCGGCTGGAGGAGGGCAAGGTCTATCTGCCCGAGCAGGCCCGCCACGCCATCCACAATTTCTTCTCGCCCGGCACCCTGACCGCGCTGCGCGAGATGGCGCTGCGCCACGCCGCCGAGCGGGTCGATCGCCAGATGGTCGATTACATGCGGGCCCACGCCATCCCCGGCCCGTGGCCGGCGCGCGAGCGGGTGCTGGTCTGCATCGACGAACGGGTCGAGGCCGAGCGGCTGGTCCGCTTCGCCAAACGTTCGGCCGAACGGCGCGGCGCCGCCTGGGGGGCGGTGACGGTCGAGACGCCCGGCTCCCACGCCTTGACCGAGGCCGAGCGTGACCGGATCGACGCGGCGCTGCGGCTGGCGGTGCAGTTGGGCGGCGAGCCGGTGACGCTCCAGGGCGACGACGTGGTCGAGACGGTGCTGGCCTATGCCCGCGAACACAATTGCACCCAGATCGTGGTGGGGCGGCCACGCCGGGCGCGCTGGCCGCGCCGGCTGGGGCGCTCGGTCACCCAGGCGCTGATCGACCGGGCCGGCGAATTCACCGTGATCCTGGTCGGCGGGGCGGAGGAGCCCCGGCCGGCGGCGGCGGCGGCCCGCCCGGCCCCCGCCCCCGCCGGCCGGCTGTGGTTCGGCGGGGTGTTCGCCCTGCTGACCACGCTGGTGGCGACCGGCTTCGCCTGGCTGATCGACCTCTATCTGCCGATCGCCAATATCTCGGTGGCCTATCTGCTGGCGGTGATGGTGGTGGCGATGCGCTGGGGCCGCCGCGCCGGCATCCTGGCCTCGGCCTGCTGCTTCTTCGCCTTCAATTTCTTCTTCACCGAGCCGCGCTACACCTTCGCCATCTCCGACGCCCAGAACATCATGACGGTGGTGTTCTTCCTGCTGGCGGCGGTGCTGGTCAGCAACCTCGCCGCCCGGCTGCGCGCCCAGGTCCAGGCGACGCGCGAAAGCGCCCGGCGCACCGCCAACCTCTACGAATTCGGCCGCAAGGTCACCGCCGCCGCCACCCCGGACGACGTGCTGTGGGCGGTGGTCCACCATGTCGCCGCCACCATCCACGGCCGCTCGCTGGTGCTGATGCCGGAAGGGGCCGGGCTGCGGGTCGCCGCCGGCTATCCGCCCGAGGACCGCATCGACGACAAATCCGCCGCCGCCGCCGCCTGGGCCTGGGCCCACGGCAAGCCGGCGGGGCGGGGCTCGGCCACCCTGCCCGCCGCCGACTGGCTGTTCCTGCCGATGCGCACCGGGCGCGGCCCGGTCGGCGTGCTGGGGGTGCAGATGGCCGAGGACGCCGACATGCCGTCGCCGGCCCAGTTGCGGCTGATCGAGACCCTGGCCGATCAGGCGGCGGTGGCGATCGAGCGCACCACCCTGGTCGCCGATGTCGAGGCGGCCCGGGTGGCGACCGAACGCGAGCGGCTGCGCGCCGCCCTGCTCTCCTCGCTGTCGCACGACCTGCGCACCCCGCTGGTGTCGATCATCGGTGCCGCCGGCACGATCCTGAGCTATGACGAGGCGCTCGACGCCGGCAACCGGCGCGAACTGGCCCAGACCATCCAGGACGAGGCCGAGCGGCTCAACCGCTTCGTCCAGAACCTGCTCGACATGACCCGGCTCGGCTCGGGCGCGCTGAAGCCCCGGGTCGATTGGGTCGATCTGGCCGACGTGGTGGCGGCGGCGGTCAAGCGCACCGCGCGGCTGGCCCGCCACCATCTGGTCCGGGTCGAGATCGATCCCAGGATGCCGCTGCTCTGCCTCGACGCGGTGCTGATGGAACAGGTGTTCTTCAACCTGCTCGACAATGCCTGCAAGTACGCGCCGCCCGGCACCCCGATCAAGCTGTGGGCGATGCCCACCCCCAAGCACATCGTGATCGAGGTGGCCGATCAGGGGCCGGGGATCCCGCCCGAGGACCGCGACAAGGTGTTCGATATGTTTTACCGTGTGACCCAGGCCGACAGCCAGACGGCGGGCACCGGCCTGGGACTGGCCATCTGCCGCGGCATCGTCGAGGCCCATGGCGGCACCATCCACGCCGAACCGGGGCTGAACGAGGCCGGCACCAGCATCATCATCCACCTGCCGCTGCCGCCGGAATTGCCGACCGCCCCGCAGGGAGCCGATTGATGCCGCGCATTCTCGTCGTCGATGACGAGCCCCAGATCCGCAAGTTCATCCGCATCTCGCTCGCCGCCAACGGCCACGAGGTGATCGAGGCCGAAACCGGCGGGGCCGGCATCGCCCTGGCCCGCGATCAGGCCCCCGATCTGGTGATCCTCGATCTCGGCCTGCCCGACCTCGACGGCCAGGAGGTGATCTCGGCGGTGCGGGAGAGTTCGGACGTGCCGATCATCGTGCTGTCGGTCCGCGCCCAGGAACTCGACAAGGTCGAGGCGCTCGATCGCGGCGCCAACGATTACGTGGTCAAGCCGTTCGGCGTCGCCGAACTGATGGCCCGGGTCCGCGCCGGCCTGCGCCGCCGCCCGGCCAGCGAGGCGGCCGGCACGGTCGAATGCGGCGCGGTGCGGATCGACCTCGCCCACCGCCGGGTGACCCGCGCGGGCGAGGCGGTACGGCTGTCGAAACGGGAATGGGAATTGCTCGAAGTGTTCGCCCGCGCCCCCGACCATGTGCTGACCCATCGCGAGATCCTCAAGGCGGTATGGGGGCCGGCCCATCTCGACGACACCGTCTATCTGCGGGTCTATGTCAACCAGTTGCGCCAGAAGCTGGAGGACAACCCGGCCCAACCGACCCTGCTGCTGACCGAGCCCGGGGTCGGCTACCGCCTGCGCGCGCCGGATTGAGCAAATCGATGGACTCGCCCCGCGACCGGTGGCTAGGCTGACCCCCATCCCTTTTTCGGCCGGACAGGAGACGATGGCCTTCCGCAAGTCATCGAGAGGAAACGTTCCTCCCTTCATCGTGATGGATGTGATGCGGGCCGCCGCCCGGCGCGAGGCGGCCGGCGGCGACGTGCTGCATCTCGAAGTCGGCCAGCCGGCCGGCGGCGCTCCGGCGGCGGTGCGCGCCGCCGCCGCCCGCGCGCTGGAGAGCGATCCGCTCGGCTACACCCTGGCCGCCGGACGGGATTCGCTGCGCCGGCGCATCGCCGCCCATTACCACGAGACCTATGGCGTCACCGTCGCGCCGGAGCGGATCTGCGTCACCACCGGCTCGTCGGCCGGCTTCCTGCTCGCCTTCCTCGCCGCCTTCGACGTCGGCGACCGGGTGGCGGTGGCGGCGCCGGGCTATCCCGCCTACCGCAACATCCTGACCGCGCTGGGGCTTGAGGTGGTCGAGATCCCGGTCGGCCCGGCCAGCCGCTGGCAGATCACCGCCGAGCTGCTGCGCGGGGTCGAGGGCAAGCTGGACGGGGTGGTGGTGGCCAGCCCGGCCAACCCGACCGGCAGCATGCTGTCCGCCCACGAGGTGGCCGAACTGGCGGAATGGTGCGAACTCGCCGGCATCCGCCTGATTTCCGACGAGATCTATCACGGCATCGCCTATGGCCGCGCCGCCGCCACCGCCGCCGGCCTGCCCGGGGCCGGCCACGCGATCGTGGTCAACAGCTTCTCGAAATATTACGCGATGACCGGCTGGCGGGTCGGCTGGCTGGTGGTGCCGCCCGACCTCGACCGCGCGGTCGAATGCCTGCAACAGAACCTGTTCATCTCGCCGCCGACCCTGGCCCAGATCGCCGCCGAGGCGGCGTTCGGCTGCCGCGACGAACTTGACGCCCGCATCGCCACCTACCGCGCCAACCGCGACCTGCTGCTCGACGCCCTGCCCGGGGCCGGCTTTGCCGACATCGCCCCGGCCGATGGCGCATTCTACCTCTATGTCGATCTGGCCGGACGCAGCGACGACAGCGCGGCGTTCTGCGCCCGCATGCTGGCCGAAACCGGCATCGCCACCACCCCCGGCACCGATTTCGATCCGCTCGCCGGCCGCCGCTTCCTGCGGATTTCCTACGCCGGCAGCCCGGCCGACATCGCCGAGGCGGCACGGCGGCTCAAGACCTGGCGCTGACGAAGCGGGCTCTGCCCGCGCGCTTTGCGCGCGATACCATGATGTTATGCGGGCTCTGCCCGCCCCCGCCAAGGGCCGCAAGGCCCTTGGAACCCTTTCCTTGCCCTTCGCGCGGCAAACGTCCGCGCCCAAGCGGGAAGACCGGTCCGCGCCCGACCATCAATGGGTTCCAAGGGCCTTGCGGCCCTTGGCGGGGGCGGGCAGAGCCCGCGAATGGTCTCCCCCCCCCCCAGGAACCCGATGATACCGCCCGGCCCATGAACTGACCCGTTGGGTCAGGCGGTGCCGCGTTCGGCCATGATCCGCCGCAGGATCGGGGTCATGATCAGTTCCATCGCCAGTCCCATCTTGCCGCCGGGAACGACGATGGTGTTGCGCCGGCTCATCCACGAATCCTTCAGCATCCGCAGCAGGAACGGGAAATCGACGTCGAGCCGGTCGGGCTTGCGGAAGCGGATCACCACCAGACTTTCATCGGCGTTGGGGATGTCGCGGGCGATGAACGGGTTGGAGGTATCGACCACCGGCACCCGCTGGAAGTTGATGTCGGTCAGCTTGAACTGCGGCAGGATGTAATAGATGTAATCATGCATCCGCCGCAGGATGGTCTCGGTCACCGCCGCTTCGGAATAGCCGCGATGGTGGGTGTCGCGATGGATCTTCTGGATCCATTCGAGATTGATCACCGGCACCACCCCGATCTTGAGATCGACATGGCGGGCGCAATCGACCGTGTCGGTGACGATGCAGCCGTGCAGGCCCTCGTAGAACAGACAATCGGTGCCGGGGGGGATCTCGTCCCACGGGGTGAACTGGCCGGAGACCAGCCCCTGCTCGGCGAACGGCGCCGCCTCCTCCTCATTGTGGAGATAGAGCCGGCGCCGGCCGGTGCCGGTCTCGCCATAGCGGGCGAACAATTCCTCCATCTCGGTGAACAGATTGGCCTCGGGGCCGAAATGGCTGAAGCTGCGGTTGCCCTCCTTCTCGGCCGCCGCCATCCGCTGCTTCATGTCGGCGCGGTTATAGCGGTGGAAGCTGTCGCCCTCGACGATCGCGGCGCGGATGCCCTCGCGCCGGAACATATGTTCGAACGCGGCCTTGACGGTGGAGGTGCCGGCCCCGGACGAGCCGGTGACGGCGATGATCGGATGCTGTCTGGACATCAAGTCCCCCTGGTTGGAGCCGCCGGGCTCAGG
Organism: Phaeospirillum tilakii; assembly: GCF_042683125.1. NCBI lineage: Bacteria > Pseudomonadati > Pseudomonadota > Alphaproteobacteria > Rhodospirillales > Rhodospirillaceae > Phaeospirillum > Phaeospirillum tilakii. Next base: position 90,146 of record NZ_JBHUIY010000007.1, on the reverse strand, counting down.
CGAAGCCGAGGCGGTCGCGCCAGCCGGGATGGAACCGGTCGGCATCCTCGGGGAACGAGGCGAACGCCCCGCGCAGTTCGGGATGGTCCTTGGCGTACTCGATCAGATCGATCCCCTCGGCCCAGGCCTGCCACGCCTGCCGCAGCGAGCGCGCCCCGGCGACCGCGCCATCCTGGTGGCCGAAGGCGCCGCCGCCCGAGGTCTGGATCACGTTGGCATGGCCGAGATTGGTGAAGAAGCCGGGCAGCCGCAGCGCGTTCATCCCGCCCGAGATGATCGGGGTGCAGGGCTTGAACCCCTGCCAGGACTGGCGATAGAACGGCCCGTCGGCGACCTCGCGCTCCAGCATGTAGGCCACCGCCTTCTCGCTGGCGTCGCCCTCCATCTTGCCGAAGCCCATCGTCCCGGTATGGATGCCGCTGGCCCCGATCAGCCGGGCCATCTTCATGTGCACCAGCACCGAATAGCCCCGCAGCGACTGGCGGCTGGTCACCGCCCCGTGGCCGGCGCGGTGGTAATGCAGGAACTGGTTGGGGAAGTTGCGCCGGCAGGTGGTCACCGCGGTCGGGCCGGCGACATAGCCATCGACCAGGAAGGCGACATGGTTGGCGTTCTCGGCGAAGGTCTCGAGGATGTAATGGCCGCGCGCCAGCATCTCGGCCGGATCGTCGGCGGTGATGTTGGCCGAGAACAGCTTGGCCTCGCCGGTGGCGTCCTGGGCGCGGCGCATCGCGTCGGCGACCAGACGGATGGTCTCCTTCAGCGGCGCGAACACCTGATTGCCCTGCGGCTCGTCATTCTTGATGAAGTCGCCGCCCAGCCAGAACTGGTGGCAGGCGTCGGCGAAGGGCTGCGGACGCAGGCCGAGCTTCGGCTTGATGATGGTGCCGACCACCATCCCGCCATTGACCAGCGGCCGCCCCAGCACCCGCCACATATCGACGATGTTGCAGGCCGGGCCGTCGAACAGTTGCAGATAGGCCGGCGGGACGTAGAAATCCATCATCTTGGCGTATTCGACGTCGGACATGCCCTGGTTGTTGCCGATCGTCAGGGTCAGGAACGAGGCGATCATCGCCCGCCCGTCGATGATGTTGCGGTCGAACAGCTCGATCGGGTAGGCGATCTTCATCAGCTCGCGGGTCTCGTCGATGGCGTAGACCAGCGCATCGACCCCCCGGGTGAAATCGTCGGTGGTGCAGACCTCGACATTGGTGCCGGTCGAGGATTCGGCGGCGAAATGGGCGGCGGTGGCAAGATAGCCATGGCCGGCCTTCGGCTTCATCCGATAGGCACAGAGCACATGGCGCCCCCCGGCGATCAGGCCGGCTTCGTCGAGGGCGAGATTGGCATAACGACTGGACTGGTCCATTCCGGCGGGCTCCATATCAGAGGACGCTGATAGTCTGACCGCTTCCCCCCGACGGCGGAACACCCGGAGGAGGAGCAGGGAGATTCCGCCGGGTGGGTCAAAAACCACTCCGATGGGGGTTGATCGGGTAGGAAGCGACGCCGGTGATCATCCGAGCCGGCGGGAAGCCGCGTCGCGGAACCAGGAGCGCGCCGGCTCGGTCAGGATCAGATAAACCACCCCACCATTCAGCGCCACCGCCACCGCCTGGAACAGCAGATCGGAATAATTGCCGTTGAAATTCTTATAAAGGCCATAGAGCGAAAGCGGCGCACCGACCAGAAAGCCTACCTGATAGATAAATCTGAAGACGCTATCCCCCTGGTACAGCCGGATCATCAGGAACAGGCCGTAGATCAGCGACGCCAGCAGGAAGGACCAGATATTGACGACCGGAGTCGCCGCCCCCATCCGGCCGACCATTTCGTCGTAATTGACCGCGTAATTGATCACCCCCACCGCCAGCGCCGCCGCCATCAGGATCAGGCACAGCCGCATCACCGCCGGGCGGCGGCGGGCGGTTTCGGCCGACCACGCCGCCTGTTCCGCCCGCCGGCCCCGCAGGCGATCCATCACCACCACCGACAGCCAGGTGCCACCCACCAGGACGACGATCCCGCTGGCCACCCACAGGATCTGCAACAGGGTGACGGGCAGGTCGAGTTGGTCCTGGCCCGCCAACGCCAGCCCCAGCGGGGCCGCGACACCGAACAGCAGCGAAACCGCGATCGCGGTGAGCAGACCGGCCAGACGCGGCCAGAGGGAAAAGCCCCGCCGCCACACCGGCGGCACGAGCGTCACCAGCGAATAAATCAGGGGGCAGGAAAACAGCAGGAACGCGTTCGGTCCGGCCACCGCGCCGACCATCGTCACCTGCGCCACCGCGAAGGCGGCGGCGAGGAGGAAGAAGCACAAAGCCTTCAGCAGGATCACCGGCAGCTTCTTTTCGGCCTTGGGGCCGGGCGGCTCGGGCGGCTCGACCGCATCGGTCCCGGGAGCGGTCCCGGGAGCGGGTTCGGCCACGCCCTGCTCCGCCCCGATCGGCGGCAGGGAGGCGATGTCCTCGACCACCAGCCCCTGCTGCTGGTAATGGGACAGGGCCTGCTCGATCGACGGGAACGAAGCGATTTCGCTGCGTCTCTCCCCACGGTCAATCACCACGACATTGAATTGCATTGATCCTCCGGCAGATCCGCCCAAACCCATCCCCGGCGCGGATCATGCCCGTCATTTTCGAGAATGGCCACCGCCATACCACTCCGCACCGATCGGGGCGGCGCAAAACGACAAAGGCCGCCTCCCCCGGATCGGGGGAGGCGGCCCGGCGGCCGGATATCGTGGAAGGATTACACCGCCTTGGAGTGACGCTGTTCGCCGACCTTGAGATAGGTGTCGAAGGCGGCGCAGACGGCGCGGACCAGGGTACGGCCTTCCTCGGTGACGGTGAGGCGATGGCCCTCGACCACCACCAGCCCGTCCTGCTGCAACGGCGCCAGCGCGGCGATCTCGCCCTCGAACGCCGAACCCGCGACGCCATAGGCGGCGGCGACGGCGTCGATATCGACCTCAAGGTCGCACATCAGCCGCTCGATGATGTCGCGGCGCAGGCGGTCATCGTCATTGATGGCGATGCCGCGCGAGGTGGCGAGCAGGCCGTCATCGATCATCCGCTGGTAGGCGTGGACCTCGCCCTCGTTGACGACATAGCCCTGCGGCAGCGAGCCGATCCCCGAGGCGCCGAAGGCGATCAGGGTCGAGGCGGTGTCGGTGGTGTAGCCCTGGAAATTGCGGTTGAGGGTCTTGGTCTGGAGCGCGATCGCCATCTTGTCGTCGGGGGCGGCGAAATGGTCGAGACCGATCTGGACGTAGCCATGCTCGGCCAGCAGCGCGCAGCCCTGCTCGTACATCTGCCAGCGGGTGTCGGTGTCGGGCAGCGCCGCCTCGGGGATCAGGCGCTGGTGCTTCTTCATCCACGGCACGTGGGCATAGCCGAACAGGGCGACGCGGCGCGGCTTGAAGCCGGTGATCGCCTTCTCGATGGTCTTCAGCAGCCCGTCGAGGGTCTGGTGCGGCAGGCCGTAGACCAGATCGACATTGACCTCGGGGACATTGTACTGGCGCAGCCAGCCGACCACCCGCTCGCTGACCTCGAACGGCTGGATGCGGTTGATCGCCTTCTGCACCTCGGGATCGAGATCCTGCACCCCGATCGAGGCGCGGGTGACGCCGCATTCGCCCAGGGTCTTGATGTAGGTCTCGTCGGCGGTGCGGGGATCGAGTTCGACCGCGATCTCGGAATGGTCCTTGAGCAGGAACCGGCTCTTCAGCAGATCGATGGTCTTGGCGAAATCGGTGGGGGTCAGGATGGTCGGGCTGCCGCCGCCGAAATGGATGTGGCGGGCGGTCATCCGCTGCGGCAGGGCGTCGGCGACCATGCCGATCTCGCGCCACACCGCGTCCATGTAGGTCGCCACCGGGGCATAGCGGCGGGTCACCTTGGTGTGACAGCCGCAGAACCAGCACATGTCGGCGCAGAAGGCGACATGCATGTACAACGACAGTTCCAGCGACGGATCGATCGCCCCCAGCCATTTGCGGTAGGTCTCGCCGGTAACGCCGGGATGGAAGTGCGGCGCGGTCGGGTACGAGGTATAGCGAGGAACGCGGAGATCGTATTTTGCCGCAAGGTCGGGGCGCATGGCGTTGTTCCTGGAACTGAGGACCGGTCGAATTGCGAAGCAGAAACGTACTCCGGGCGGCGACGGCTGGCAACCACCCGCGCCGTCCTGGCCTCGCCCGGCGCCAGCCTGTATCGTGAGGCCGGCGGAGAGGGTGACCGCGACGGTGACAGCACGGCACGGGGACAGGATGAAGGGACCGGAAATCGAAGCGGCATGGCACGGCCTGGCCTCGTGCGACCGTTGCCAGATCCACGATCTGGTGCTGTTCGCCGACCTCACCCCCGAGGATTTCGGGGCGATCCACCTGCCGATCGACGATCTGTGGCTGCCGCCCGGGGCGGTGCTGTACCGGGCCGAGACGGCGCAGCCGGCGCTGTTCACCCTGCGCGAGGGGCTGGTCAAGCTCGAACAATATCTGCCCGACGGCGCCCGGCGCATCGTCAGCCTGATCGGCCCGGGCGACGTGGTCGGGCTGGAGGCGATGCTGGGCGCCGCCTACGAGCATGACGCGGTGGCGCTGCTGCCGAGCAAGCTGTGCCGGATCCCCACCCCGGTGATCCAGCGCCTGTCGGACAAGCTCGGCCAGGCGCTGATGCGCAAATGGCACGATTCGGTCCGCAACGCCCATGCCTGCCTGCGCGAGCTGTCAACCGGCGCCGCCCGCCAGCGGGTGGCGCGGCTGTTCCTGCGCCTCGCCCCGCCCGAGGCGCGACGCTGCCGCCTGTTCGGCCGCGAGGATGTCGGCGCCCTGCTCGGCGTCACCACCGAGACCGCCAGCAAGACCGTCGCCGAGTTCAAGCGCCAAAGCGTGATCCGCGAGATCGCCCCCAACCTGTTCGAACGCGACCTCGCCGCCCTGACCCGCATCGCCGACGGGGATTGAAGGCGTTCAATGACGCCGCCCCGCCCGTTCGGCTAGGCATTCCCCTCCCCCACCCTTTCGGAGAGCGCCGATGATCGTCGCCGTCGCCAGTCAGAACTTCACCACCGTCACCCAGCATGCCGGCAAGACCCGCCGCTTCCTGCTGTTCGAGGCGGCGGCCGGCCACCCGGTGCGCGAAGCCGGCCGCCTCGACCTGCCCGAAGGCATGGCGATCCACGATTTCGCCAGCGACGATCCCCACCCGCTCGATCAGGCCCGCGCGGTGATCGCCGGCAGCGCCGGCGACGGCTTCGTCCGCCGGATGGCCACCCGGGGCATCGATACGGTGCTGACCGACGAAACCGACCCGGTCAAGGCGGTCGAACGCTACCTCGCCGGCACGCTGGCCGCCACCGACGCCGAATCCGCCGGCCCCTGCGGCTGCCACGGCGACCACTGAACAGGAGGGAGCGCGGGCTCTGCCCGCACCCGCCAAGGGCCGCAAGGCCCTTGGAACCCTGTCCCTCCCCTTCGCGCGGCAAACGCCCGCGCCCAAGCGGAAAGGCCGGTCCACGCCCGACAACCAATGGGTTCCAAGGGCCTTGCGGCCCTTGGCGGGGGTGGGCGGAGCCCACGTACCCCCGCTCAGTGGGCGATGGCGCGGGCGCGGAGCAGGTGGTCGGCCAGGGTGCAGGCCATCATCGCCTCGGCGACCGGGACGGCGCGGATGGCGACGCAGGGATCATGGCGGCCATGGGTCGAGACATCGACCTCGTTGCCGTCGATGTCGAGGCTGCGGCGCGGGGTCAGGATCGAACTGGTCGGCTTGACGGCGAGGCGGAGGACGATGTCCTGGCCGGTGGACAGGCCGCCGAGGATGCCGCCGGCCTGATTGGACAGGAACAGCGCGCCGCCGTCGGGGCCGCGCCGCATCTCGTCGGCATTGTCCTCGCCGGTGAGGGTGGCGGCGGCGAAACCGGCGCCGATCTCGACTCCCTTGACCGCGTTGATGCTCATCATCGCCTTGGCGAGGTCGGCGTCGAGCTTGTCATAGACCGGGGCGCCGAGGCCGACCGGGACGTTGCCCGCCTCGACCTGGACCACGCCCCCGATCGACGAGCCGGCCTTGCGGATGCCGTCGAGATACTCTTCCCAGGCGGCGGCGGCGGCGGCATCGGGGCACCAGAACGGGTTGGCCTCGACCGTGGCCCAGTCCCACAGGCGGGGATCGATCGCGTGCGGGCCCATCTGCACCATCGCGCCGCGAATCCGCACCCCGCCCGGCACCAGGGTGTCGAGCACCCGGCGGGCGACGCCGCCGGCGGCGACCCGCATCGCGGTTTCGCGCGCGCTGGCGCGGCCACCGCCGCGCGGATCGCGGATGCCGTATTTCTGCTGGTAGACCCAGTCGGCGTGACCGGGGCGGAAGCGGTCGGCGATGTTGCCGTAATCCTTCGAACGCTGGTCGGTGTTCTCGATCAGCAGGCCGATCGGGGTGCCGGTGGTCAGCCCCTGATAGACCCCGGACAGGATGCGGACCTGATCCGGCTCGCGCCGCTGGGTGGTGAAGCGGTTCTGGCCCGGCCGGCGACGGTCGAGCCAGACCTGGAGATCGGCTTCTTCCAGCGGGATGCGCGCGGGCACCCCTTCGACCACGCACCCGATCGCCGGCCCGTGGCTCTCGCCGAAGGTGGTGAAACGGAACAGATGGCCGAAGGCGTTGCCCGACACGTCCGTCAGTCCTTGCCGGCGACCGAGATGTCGGGGGCGTCGACCGCCTTCATCCCGACGACATGGTAGCCGGAATCGACGTGGTGGGTCTCGCCGGTGACGCCGCCGGACAGGTCCGACAGCAGGTAGAGACCGGCGCCGCCGATATCCTCAAGGGTGACGTTGCGCTTGAGCGGGCTGTTGTACTGATTCCACTTCAGAATGTAGCGGAAATCGCCGATGCCCGAGGCGGCCAGGGTCTTCATCGGCCCGGCCGACAGCGCGTTGACGCGGATGTTGTCGCGGCCGAGATCGACCGCGAGGTAGCGCACGCTGGCCTCCAGCGCCGCCTTGGCCACGCCCATCACGTTGTAGTGCGGCATCACCCGCTCGGCGCCGTAATAGGTCAGCGTCAGCAGCGAGCCGCCATCCGTCATCAGCGCCGCGGCGCGCCGCGCCACGCTGGTGAAGGAATAGACCGAGATGTGCATGGTGGTGAGGAAGTTCTGCAGGCTGGTGTCGGCATAGCGGCCGCGCAGCTCTTCCTTGTCGGAAAAGCCGATGGCGTGCACCAGGAAGTCGAGCTTGCCCCACTGCTGCTTCAGCGTCTCGAAGGTGGCGTCGATCGACGCCTCGTCCGACACGTCGCAGGGCATCAGCAGCGAGGAGCCGACGCTCTCCGCCAGGGGACGAACCCGCTTTTCCAGCGCCTCTCCCTGGTAGGTGAAGGCGAGTTCCGCGCCTTGGGAACGCACCGCCTGAGCGATGCCCCAGGCGATCGAGCGGTCGTTGGCAACGCCCATGACGAGGCCCTTCTTTCCGGCCATCAGGGGTGCGGCAGCGGTGGTCATGCGGGTCCTTTCCGAGGAAGGGGGGAAAACACCGCCGCGACGGGAAGCGGCGGCGGCAGCGGAAGTTTCTACATACACGAAAGCGCCGGGGGGGCAAAGGCGGTTGACGCCCCCCACCCCCGAGGCGGACGCATGCCGGCCGCCGCCCCGCCGCCGCAGGGCGTCACAGCCCGCCCGATTCCGTAACCTTTGGTTGCTCACCCCGGCAAATCGGCGTACCCTGCTCCAAAACAAGCAGCGGCTTTTTTGATAAAGACCGCCTGCGGGAGGAACGTCTGATGAATCGGCCGCACCGGCTCGCCCTGGCCTTGCAGGGCGGCGGCGTTCACGCCGCGTTCACGTGGGGAGTTCTCGACGGTCTGCTCGATCAGGTCGCGCTCGGCGCGATCGAGCTGGTCGGTGTCAGCGGCGCCTCGTCCGGCGGACTGGTCGCCGCCGCCCTGGCCTATGGCTGCCACGAGGGGGCGTCGCGTCCCGGCCCCGCCGCCACCCGCCCCCGCCGCATCGCCGATTCGGCCCAGACCAAGCTGCGGGAATTGTGGGAGGCGATCGCCCGGGTCGCCTTCTGGAGCGGCAACCCCTTCGTCGCCGCCCAGACCCTGGCCGGCAGCTGGAACATCGACGACAGCGCGGCGGCGCGCTGGGCCGACATGGCCGGCACCTCGGCGCGGGCGACCGAATCCGGCCTGGGCGGCTCGCTGACCGGGGTGCTGCGCGAGGTGCTGCCCGACATGCCGGCGATCTTCGCCCGGCCCCAGCCCGGCGTGCCCAATCTGGTGATCGCCGCCACCGACATCGGCGAGGGACGGCGCCAATTGTTCGTCGATGGCGCGGTGTCGCCCGACGCGCTGCGCGCCAGCACCTGCCGCCCGGCCCCGTTCGCGGCGATCGAGATCGAGGACCGCGCCTATTGGGACGGCGCCTTTCTCGGCAACCCGCCCTTGACCTGCCTGATCGAACGGCTGCGCCAGCGCGAGGCCGAGGATCTGCTGCTGGTGACGATCAACCCGGTGCGCCGCGATGGACCGCCGCCCCGCACCCTCCGTCAGGTCGCCGACCGGATCAGCGAACTGACCGCCAACGCCGCGCTGATCCACGAGATCAACACCATCGAGACCATCAACCGGCTGATCGGCTCGGGGATGATCGCCGCCCCGCCGCCCGGCCAGCATCCGTTCCGCCGCATCCACCTGCACCGGATCGAGGCCGACGCCGAGATCGCCCGGCTCGGGGTCTATTCGAAGGAGGCGCCGGGCTGGGAATTCCTGGTCCATCTCCATGCACTGGGCCGGCAGAGCTTCGAGAAATCCTGGCCGACCCTGGCCGAGGCGCTGGGCCAGCGGTCAAGCTGGGACAGCGCCGCCCTGTGCGATTCGATCCTGGCCCGCAGCGCGATCTTCGCCGACTGATCCCGGCCGGCGCCCCACCGGGCGCCGGTTCCCCGGCCCGGATCCATCCGTATCCTCGACCGAGGACCGCCGGGTCGTGCTGAAGAGCGTGACCGAGCACCGGCTGCCGGCCTTCCTCAAGGTGACCGCGGGCTTCGGCGCCCTGCTCGAAAACAGCCGCTTCGCCCTGGGGCCCAAGGGCGGCGCCGACGAGACGGTGCGGCGGTTCGACGCGCTCGAATCCGGCGCGATCCCGATCTCGCGGGCCCACCCCTTCCTCGCCGCCCCCGAGGCGCTCGGCTCGACCCCGATCGTCAAGCTCGAATCGTGGGACCAGCTTCCCGCGCGACATAACCGGATCGAAAGCCTGAGCGACGCGCAGCTCGACGAGATCCAGCGCGACATCGTCGCCTGGTGGTGGGACGACAAGGAGGTGCTGGCCCAAACGGTGGCCGGAATCATCGACGCGTCGTTCGCCCGCGCCGGCGTGCTCTGACACGAAACCTGGCAGGTCGTGTCACCCGTTTCATTGCGCGCGGGTCGGCAACGCCGGGGGATAGCTGAAGCCTTTCCCCCCCCCGGACGCCGCCTGGGAGAAACCGGCGGTCAGCCCGCGCGGCGCTTCTTGCGGCCCCGCCCAAGAGCGACGACGGCCTGGCCCGCGGAAACGTCACGCTCGCCGGAGACCGGCCGGTTCCGCCTCGGCTTGAAAACATATGGCGGGCGCCTCACTCGCCCCGGCGATGGCACGGCAGAAAATCGCCGCTCCAGCAAGAGCCATACGCACAAACCGAACCGTAAATCCCCAGCAAGCCCCGCCGTCGTCTGACAGAAATATTTGCAAATACTAGATTTTACTCGACCATATTCGGCAAAATTAGCATTGCCGCGCCCATATAATTCTTCATGTCTTCCGATATTACAACAATCATAACTTTGCCACGGGAACGCCACCAGCGACATACATCAAATGTTGACTCGCTTGGCGCTCTGATGCAGCTTAGGTAGTGTTATAAAAGCCAACACAATCCTAGGGGTTGGGGGCAAACATGATGCTTCGCAGAAAGTTATTAATAGCATCGTCACTCGCTTTGATTGTTGGCCTTGCGGCCTGCACCGGACCGGGCGCCGTCTACGATCGGCCAAACAGCCATTTCGATTACCCGAACAGCAACGTCACGGACCTCACGAACGGCGTGCCGATCACGAGGAAAAAGGAAGTCACTTCCCTGTCAAGCAAGGTTGGCGACGTTGATCTCGAGCAAAGACTTGTCGCCGATATCTTGGCCGAAAAGGGCGGCGACATCCTGATAAACCCAAAATACGAGTGGAAGAGCCGGATGTACCCGGTTGGCATCACGATCTATGTGACGACTCTGACGGTGACCAGCTATGTCGGGAAAATGACTCCCGGCCATCAGGTTCGAATGGAAAACCGCAACAACGATTGCCGGTAAATACAGAGAGGGACCCAACATGAAGATCGGAAGCGTGATCATCGTGACGGCGGCCGCTCTGTGTGGAGCCTGCTCGTCAACAAGTGGAACCCTGGCCACTCACAGCCGGTTCGCTTATCCCAACAGCGATATCGGCTTGTACGACATTGACAACCCTCCGCTGGAAAAAAGCGTGACGGTGTTTTTCTGGAACACACCTCCGCTCTACGATGTGCGGAAGGAATTGTATGACCAGGCAATCGCCCGAGTGAAGGGATGGCCGTTGCCGCGCTCGATCCGGTCCGGTGTCGGGCCGGTTCGCGGCAACAACGTCACCCCGATTCTGATCAACCAGAAGTGGGTGACAACCACCACGGTTTACCCGGGGATGCCGTTCGCGACCTACACGGTCCGTCTCGAAGGCACCCTGGCGGCCATGGACGTCTTCGACAAGACCCTGGAGTAGAGCGTTTTCCGCTCGACAGGAATTCAGCGCCTCCCCTGGAGGGGGGAGGCGTCAGGCCCGAGGAGAGGCGGATCCATTTTGCTGGCAACGCCTCTGATACCGCCCGGCGGCGGCAAAGGGCGGCCGGGATAACTCCCCCACGGTGACCGCGGCAAGGGAGACGGAGAGTGAGCAAAAGGCGACTGGGGAGGGTTTGGGGAGGGCTGGCGTTGGGGCTGATGACCACCGCCTGCACCGCCCCATGGCCGGAGCTGCCGCCAACGCAGGGCGCTCCGATGATCCATGTTCACACCAATCGTTCTGATGCGCTGTTTTCCGTCAATGGGGTCCCCATCGAAAATCGCGGGCAGATCTATTCCTTCACCCCGGCTCCGGAGGATCGTCAGGTGACGATCGCGGTCCGCTTTGCCGAGTGCGAATCGCCGATCGGGCCGGCGCGGATGCCGATGCCCACCCGACAGACGGTGGTGGGCCTGCCCTTGCGGGGAGATTTCGAGGTCCATTGGATGATCGATTCGTCGGAATGCGTCCCCCTGATCAAGGACAACCCCGCCTTTCAGCGCCACCGTGGCAATCCGGCCCCGCCATGAGCACCCGGCAGACGACGTTTTCCATCCTGTCCCGGCGCGCGCTGCTGGGGGGGATGGTTGCCGGACTGATTGGGGAACCGGGACGGGCCAGGGCGGAGTGCAGCGTTGTCAGAACCAGAGAATCCTGTCCCTCGCGCTGGACCTATGCCACGGCCCGCCGGGCCGCCATCCCCCTCCCCGATGGCCCCGAGGGAGAGGAACTGCGGCGGTGGTGTGCTTTCGCGCTGCGGGCTTTCGAGATGAAGGCCGAATTGATCATGCTGTCCTGCAAGGACGAGATCTCATCACATTACGACAGCGACAGTAAAAGCTCCGATTACATACTGGTTTCTAAGCCGGAAATCGACAAGATGCACCACCGCTATTCCGATCCAGGCGCCATAATACAAGGAATACTTGGTCACGAATGCTGGCATCTGGCCCAGTATCACGATGGCGTTGTCACGATAACCTCCCGGCACGAATTGGAGGCCGACGCGATGGCGGGCTATGTCCTCGGCCTGCTCAAGCGCGACATCGATTTCAACGTCAACGGCACGATTCGCTGGCTCGAGGTCCGCACGCCCCCGGATTGCCCCGGCCATGGGACCGCCGAACAGCGTCATGCCTGCCTCCTTTGGGGATTCGAGTATGGCTACCGGGAAGGACCACAGCCGCTGACGGCCCTTCGCTCCATCGCCCGGACCCTTTCCTTCTCCGCCTGACAGAACAAGGACTCGCCGATGTCCAATCCGTCTCCAGACTCACTCCTGCCTGCCGCCGATGGCGGAAACGCCGTGCTGTTGACCTACCCGGAATTATTCCTGGTCGGCGCCGCGGTTCTGGTGATGTCCATCTTTTTATGGGCGATCGTCTCCATCAGTCGGAACAAAAGGGATCTTGACCCCTACCACCTGACGCGGATGGTGTCGGTGGTGCTGATCGTCGGCAGCGTGCTGATGCTGGAAGGAATGGGCTACAGTCAGGTCCAGCTTGCCCCGCTGCTTGGATTGCTGGCAATCATCGCGGGACACATGCTCTCGCCCCGGACCCTTCCCTGCCCCAGCAAGCACGATAGCGATGACGCGCCGCCGCCGCCTTCGCCCTCGCCCTCGTCCTCGTCCTCGTCCTCGTCCTCGTCCTCGCCAAAGGGCAATCCGACCGCCGACGGGAGGTAACCATGCGCCGCCAATCCATCCTGTCGCTTTTTTTCCTGCCGGTTCTCGTCTGTACCGTTCCGACATGGGCCGCCGATCTCGGCGCTCCGGTCGTCCCCGACGGGATCGGAGATCGCGACAGTCAACGCCTTAAGAATGAGACCACGAAGCCGGGGGGCGCCGTCATTTTCAATTGCGCCAGCATCCCGCTGGAAATCAAGATCAGCACCGGCGGGAATGATGCCTCTGTCGACATCACCATCAAGGCCCGGGAACAAAAGCTCGTCACGCCGTGCGGCAGTGGCTGCCTCGCCACCATCGAGACAGATGGGGCGGGCCTCCTCTCCCGCTCGTTGCTTCCCGACCATCGCTATATCATCCATGCCAACCGGCACCGTTGGGAGTTGCTGGAAGTCGAGGCCTTCAGGTCGAGTTGCTCCTGATACCGCCCGGCCAATGACCTGACCCGTTGGGTCAGGTCAGACCGAACGGCGGAGACCGGAGCTTATCTCCGCCGTTCGGGACATGATGTGGCGCGAAAGCCTGGGCGTGACGGGGAGGAGAAGCCGCCCCTTTCCCGAGGCAGGCGAGGCGCCTCAGCCGAACGGATCGTCGCAGCCGCGACAGAGCGGCACCGCCGACAGGTCGCCCCGGCGGAAGGCGTCGAGGATCGCCTGGAACGCCGGCCCGGTGCGGATCTCGGCCACGCTCTGGCCGGTCAGGTCGCCGATCCGCAGCGCCCCGTTGGCGTCATAGCAGGGGCAGGCGGTGACACTGCCGTCGAGATAGACCCCGACCGCCCGCATCAGCAGACGGCAGACGGTGCGGCGATGGCGGTCGAGATTGCGGTGCGACCACAGCCCGACCCCCGGCCAGAACCGCCCGGTTTCGACCGTGCCGCCGAAATTGTTGGGCACCACGGTGGCGACCGAGGAGATCCCCAGCCCGGCGAGGAAGGCGCGGGTGCGGGCCACCGCCGCCGGATCGTTGTCGGCCCGCACCGCCTTGACCGACAGGGTGGTGCGGGTCGGGGCCAGGGCGGCGTCGAGCGCCTGGAGATTGGCGACGGCGCGCTCGAAGCGGGCGCCGACATAGACCGATTCGTAGCTGGCGGCATCCCAGCCGGCGAAGGAGAATTGCACGCTGTCGAGCCCACTGGCGGCGAGGCGGGCGATCCGCTCGGGATTGAGCGGGATACCGTTGGTCACCACGCTGACGGCGAGGCCGCGCGCGACGGCCCGTTCGATCAGCGCCTCGGCCTGGGGATGCAGGAACGGCTCGCCCTGGGCGGCCAGCAGATTGAGGCGGCGGATCCCGGCCTCGTCGCAGCGGTCGAGCACCCGGGCGAAGGAGGAATCGTCGATCAGCCCGCCGGTCTCGCGCCAGACGGCGTGGCCGCACATCGCGCAGCGCAGATTGCAGCGCCGGCTGATCTGGAGATACAACTCGACCGGCTGAAAATTGCGCCGCGCCAGCCCCTCGAGCATCGTCGCCCGCAGCCGGGCGATGTCGGCCTCCGACTCCTCGGCCCGGCCCAGCATCCCCAGCGCCACCCCGCGCAGATACAGCGGGCGCGGCGGGGCCGGCTCGTCCGCCAGCAGCGGTTCAAGCCGGTCGAGCGCCGCCGCCGGCCGGTCGGCCTCGATCTCCTGGGCGGCCAGTTCGGCGCGGGCCTCGGCGGCAGCGGTCGCGATCGTCAGCGCCGATTCGAACGCCGCCCGCGCCGCCTCGGCCTGCCCCAGCACGGCCTGGATCCGCCCGCGCAGCAACGCCGCCTCGCCATGCGCCGGACTGGGGCCGGTCAACGATTCCAGCCGCGCCAGCGCGGCCTCGAACCGTTCCGCCTCGGTCAGCAGCCGGGCCAGATCGAGCGCCGGTTCGACCGCGCCGGGGGCCAGGTCGGCGGCGCGGGTCAGTGCCGCCAGCGCCTCGCCCCGCCGCCCCAGCCCGAGCAGAGCATGCCCGCGCAGATGATGCAGTTCGGCCGCCGCCGGGGCGCGCACCAGCGCCCGGTCGAGCAGGGTCAGCGCGTCGCCGGCATGGCCGTAGCGCAAGCCAAGCCGGGCCAGCGCGAACAAGGCGGCGGGGAGGTCGGGCTGCTGGCGCAGCAGGGCGCGCAGGCAGCGTTCCATTTCGGCCGGACGGCCGGCCCGTTCATGGGCCAGCGCCTCGAGCAGCAGTGGGGGCGCAGCGTTCATACCCCGATCCTAACCCAAACGTGGGCTCCGCCCACACCCGCCAGGAGCCAGCGGCTCCTGGACCTGCTTCGATTCGCGGGGGCGGGCAGAGCCCGCGCTTGCCTTCGCCGGGCGATCCGACCAAGCTGGTCGCGTCCCCCACCACGGAGATCCGACACGATGCCGGCCCTGATCCGCCGCCACCGGCTGAAACTGGCCCATCCGGCCGCCACAGAGGCGACCTTGCCGGCCGGCGCCGGGCTGATCGCCGCCCGGACCTGCGGACGGGGGGGCTGGCTCGACCTCAGCTACGATCTCGAACTGGTGACGCTGGCCGGGCTGGAGCCCCGCCTCGCCGCCGCCGGGCTGGCGCTGTCACCATCCTGGCCGGCGCGCTGGCTGCGGCGCTGGATCGGGTTCCAGGAAGACAATCTGCGCGCCCAGGCCCATCTGGTCCATCGCTGCTGCTGCACCCCGCCCGACGGTCAGAGCTGACGCACCTCGATATTGTGCTTCTTGAGGGCGTAGCCGATCTGACGCGGAGTCAGGCCGAGCATGCGGGCGGCCTTGGCCTGGACCCAGCCGCATTTCTCCATCGCCTGGATCAGCCGTTCGCGCTCGGACAGATCGGGATCATCGCCCTCCCCCGCCCCCTCGGCGGCGCGGGGGGCGGCGGGACAGGGGGCGGCCGACAGCGGCCCGGTCGGCACCGGGATCGGCGCCGACACCCGCCCGGTGCCCGGCACCAGCGGCACCGCCGGCGGCGGCACCGGCGCGGCGGCCTCGGCGGCGGCGCGCTTGTGCCACAGGGTCGAGGACAGACAGATGTCGTGCTGACAGAGCAGGTCGAGTTCGTCGATCCGGTCGCCCTTGGTCATGGTGGCGGTGCGGTAGACGCAGTTCTCCAGCTCGCGGACGTTGCCGGGGAAATAACAGTGGCCGAGCACCGCCAGCGCCTGCGGCGAGAAGCGCAGCTCGCGGCCGTTCTCGCGATTGAACTGGTCGAGGAAATAGCCGGCCAGCAGCGGGATGTCGCCCGAGCGTTCGCGCAGCGGCGGCAGGAAGATCGGCACCACGTTGAGGCGGTAATAAAGATCGGCGCGGAAGCTGCCCTCGGCCACCGCGCTTTCGAGGTCGCGGTTGGTGGCGGCGATCAGGCGGACATCGACCTTGATGGTGCGGCTGCCGCCGACCCGCTCGAACTCGCCCTCCTGCAACACCCTGAGCAGCTTGGCCTGGAAGCCGGCGGAAATCTCGCCGATCTCGTCGAGGAACAGCGAGCCGCCATTGGCCAGCTCGAACCGCCCCTTGCGCTCGGCCACCGCGCCGGTGAAGGCGCCCTTCTCATGGCCGAACAGTTCGGATTCCAGCACGGTTTCCGACAAGGCGGCGCAATTGACCTTGATGAACGGCTTGCGCGCCCGCTGCGACTGGGCATGGACGGCGCGGGCGATCAGCTCCTTGCCGGTGCCGGATTCGCCGCGCAGCAGGATGGTGGCCTTGGTCGGCGCCGCCTGCTGGACCTGGGCGAACACGCTGGCCATCGCCGGAGACGTGCCGACCACGTCCTCCAGCCCGCGCACCGGCACCACCGGGGCGACCTCGACCATCTTTTTCTGCAATCGCTTGGCGTCGTCCATCAGCATCTCGCGATCGGCCTGGACCTTGCGGTGCAGCCGGATCGTCTGGCCGATCAGGGTGGCGACCATGGTCAGGAAGCGCAGGTCGTGCTCGTAGACGACATAGGCGCCGCCGTCGCAGCCGCGCTCGACCGACAGCGCCCCCAGCGTCTTCTCGGTGGTCTTGATCGGCACGCAATAGAAGGCGATCCGCTCGTCCTCCAGCGCCTCGGCATTGCCGGCGCAGGCTTCCAGCATCGGCTCCTCGGCGATGTCGGGCACCACCATCGGAATGCTGGTCGAAATCACCCGGGCGGCGGCGTCGAACGGATATTTCAGCGCCCCGGCGCGGGCCGCCTGCAACGACATCCCGGTCACCGCCGCCAGCACCGGCTTGCCCTGGTCGTCGTTAAGCACCACCGCCCCGTGGCGCATCGCCAGATAGGACGACAGCACGTTGAGCACCTCGCGCAACGCCTGATCGAGGTCGAGGGTCGCCCCCAGAATCTTGCTGATCTCATAGATGCCGATCAACGGCAGGGCGCTGTCGTCGCTACGGTCGCGGGAGCTGCGCATGTCGGGAGTCCTGTCTGTCATGGCAATAACCACCGTACCCGGGCGCCATAGGACGCGGGCCGTTCGTCTCTCCCCCCTGTCGAGATTCGACCCTATTGTTAAGCAAATCGAGCCCGAGCGTCCACCCTCGAATGTCGCCGCCCGCAACCTCCGGCCGATTGGCACGGCCGATGCTTACAGGTTAAGGTGCCGTGACGACGGATACGGCGGGAACACCGAGCGGCAAGGATCGCGCAGTGATGAAGACAGGGTGGACGGCACGGATCGTCGCGGTGGCGCTGACCTTCGCCGCCCTGCTGCTGTCCGCCCCGGCCCAGGCCGCTCCGACGGTGGCGACCGACCTGCTCTGCGCCGAACAGGTCCGCGCCACCGAGGCCAGCTACGGCATCCCCCAGGGTCTGCTCGAATCGATCTCGATCGTCGAATCCGGCCGTTACGATTCCGAACGCCGGGCAACAATTGCCTGGCCGTGGACGGTGATGGCCCAGGGACAGGGGCGCTATTTTCCCACCAAGGCCGAGGCGATCGCCGAGGTCCGCCGCCTCAAGAGCCGCGGCGTCGAGAACATCGACGTCGGCTGCATGCAGGTCAACCTGCACTTCCACCCCAACGCCTTCGCCAACCTGGAAGAGGCGTTCGACCCCGCCGCCAACGTCGCCTATGCCGCCCGCTTCCTGATCGGCCTGTTCGAGGCCACCAACCACTGGCCGACCGCCGCCTCCTACTACCATTCCCAGACCCCCAACCTCGCCGCCACCTATCGCCAGAAGCTGATGAAGGTGTGGGCGGCGCTGGGCGGCGAGGACAGCTCGACCCGGCTGGCCTCGGCCCCGCCGCGCCTGCCGGCCCCGGCCGTCGCCCGCCTGCCCGATCGCAGCCGCCTCGCCCGCGCCGAGACCGACCGCCGCCTCGAACGCCAGCGCGAGCAGGACGCCAACCGCGCCGAGGAAGCCCGCATCGCCGCCGCCTACCGGATGGCCCGCGTCGCCGAATATCAGTTGCGCCGGGCCCATTTCGCCGAGATGCGCGCCACCATGCTGGCGCGGCGCTGATCGGCGGGGCTTCCTCTGATGTGGGCTCCGCCCACCCCCGCCAAGGGCCGCAAGGCCCTTGGATCCCATTGATGGTCGGGCGCGGAACGGCCTGTCAGCTTGGGCGCGGGCGTTGGCCGCGCGAAGGGCAAGGAACGGGTTCCAAGGGCCTTATGGCCCTTGGCGGGCGCGGGCGGAGCCCGCTTTTTCAATGGGTCAAGCGTTCGACCATCGCCCGGATCGCCGCCAGTTGCGGGGCGGAGCGGCTGGCGAAATCCGCGCCGGTATAGCCCCACCAGTCCCAGCAGCCGCGCGGATTGAACGGCAGCAGGCTCGGCGCGACCTGGGGATACAGCACGATGATCCGGTTGGTCTCGGCCCAGCGGTTGTAGCCGGCCCGGACGGTGATGGCGTCGCCCACCGCCGCCACCCCCTGGCGGCAACCGTGGAACACCACATGCACCGCGCACTCCCGCCCCCGGCCGGCGCGACAGGCCTCGGGCAGGTAGAGATAGCCGGTATCGGCCAGATCGCTGCCGCCGAATTCGCGCTGGTCGAACGCCAGCGGCGGCGGCGGATCGGCCGCCGGCGGCTGCAACGGCCCGTACAGATGGTCGAGGATCGCCCCGGCCTGATCGTAGGCCCCCTCCCCCGCCGGCGCCGGACAGGTGTTGAGGTAGGGCGCCTCGGTGACTTCGCAGGGATGCTCGGCGGCGGGCGAGAGGAAGGCGTGACCGGCCGGCAGGTCGGTGACCGCGCGCAGATTGGCCTCCGCCACCCCGGCGCGGCGATAGAACACCGCCACCGCCGCCACCACCGCCGGCACCACGGTCTCGTCGCGGCTGCCGCTGAACAGATAGACCCGGCTGCGGGCCAGCCCGGCCAGCGGATCGATTTTGCCGGCCGAGGCGGCGGCATCGGCGGCGGCGAACGAGGCCTCGCCGCGCGGCGCTCCGCTCATGCAGCCGACCAGCCCCCCCGGGGTGACGCTGGCACAGGCATAAGGCCCGCCGGCCACCACCCCGACGCCGAGGGTGCTGGCGGAAAAGGCCACCTGATACTGCACCGCCATGAAAGCGCCGGAGGACAGCCCCGACACCGAACTCCGCCCCGGATCGGCCTGAAGCTCGGGCAACCGCTCCGCCCCCACCGCCACCGGGGACACCCCCAGCAACATCACCAGGACCCACCGCGCTCCCCGCATCGTCGCCTCCCGGACCAAGGACTGGGATCCAAGGGCCTTGCGGCCCTTGGCGGGTGCGGGCAGCGCCCGCTTTTTTTTCGCCCTACTCCCCGACGTTGAGCAGCGCCCCACGCACCCGGGCGCCGCGCCAGGCGAGGAAGAACACCGCGATGCCGACCAGCAGGAACAGCCCGTCGAGCGCCAGCGCCGACAGCATCAGATCGGTGCGCACCACGCCCTCGACCATCACCGTCCGCATCCCCTCGAACACATAGGCCGGCGGCAGCGCCCAGGCCAGCGGCTGGATCCAGTCGGGCAGGACGCTGACCGGATAATAGACCCCGGCCAGCGGCCCGATGGCGAAGATCAGCACCCAGGCGAGGCTTTCGGCGCCGAGACCGAAGCGCAGCACCATCGCCGACACCAGCAGCCCCATCGCCCAGCCCATCATCATCAGCAGCGACCAGAACGCCAGCAGCGGCAGCCCGAGCGAGAACACCGAGAAATGGTAGAGCGGGATCGCCAGCAGCGCCGCCGGCAGCACCCCGATCAGGGTACGAACCATGCTCATCAGCAGGATCGCCGTCACCATCTCGCCCGGGCGCAGCGGGCTGACCGACAGATAGCCGAGGTTGCGCGACCACATTTCCTCAAGGAACGACAGGGCGACGCCGAGATTGCCGCGAAACATCACGTCCCACAGCAGGGCGGCGGCGATCAGCAGGCCGCCGGCCTGGGCCACCCACGACGACACCCCGGACAGGAACTGGCTGGTGAAGCCCCACATCACCACGTTGATCACCGGCCAGTAGGCCATCTCGAGCAGGCGCAGCCACGAGCCGCGCAGGATGTAGAGATGGCGCAGGCACAGACCGCCGATCCGGCGCAGCGAGCCGCCGACCGCCGCCGCGCTCATGCCGCCACCCCGTCGGGCCGGCGGCGGTCGCGGGCGATGTCGAGGAACACCTCCTCCATCGTGGTACGGTCGTAGCGGGCGAACAGCTCGGCCGGCGAGCCGCGATCGACGATGCCGCCGCGTTTCATGATCAGCACCTGATCGCACATCCGCTCGACCTCGGTCATGTTGTGCGAGGCCAGCAGCAGGGTGGCGCCGGTCTGGGCGCGGTAATCGAGGAAATAGCGCCGCAGCCAGTCGGCGGTGTCGGGATCGAGCGAGGCGGTCGGCTCGTCGAGCAGCAGCAGGTCGGGGCGGTTGAGCAAAGCGCGGGCCAGCGACACCCGGGTCTTCTGCCCGGCCGACAGCTTGCCGGCGGGACGGTCGATAAAATCGGTCAGATCGAGTTCGCGCGCCAGTTCGGCGATCCGCGCCTTGAGCCCGGCGACGCAATAGAGATGGCCGTAGACGGTCAGGTTCTCGCGCACCGTCAGGCGATGGGGCAGATCGACATAGGGGCTGGAGAAATTGAGGCGCGGCAGCACCCGGTAGCGGTGGCGCACCATGTCCTGCCCCAGCACCCGGATCGAGCCCTCGCTCGGCAGCAGCAGCCCGAGCAGCATCGACAGGGTGGTGGTCTTGCCGGCGCCGTTGCCGCCGAGCAGCGCGGTACAGGACCCGGCGGCGACCGAAAAGCCGATCCGGTCGACCGCCACCACCGAGCCGAACCGCTTGGTCAGCCCGGCGACCTCGATCGCGCTCACGGGCGCGGCCGCGACCGCAGCCGCTTGTGCGGATCGCCCTGCAGCACCGATTCGACGTAGCGGCCCTGGAACAGGGTGATGCCGACCGAATGGCCGAATTCGATCGCCACCGGGGTGTCGCAGCGGCACAGGATGATCCGGGTCACCCCGATCCGCTTCAGCGCCTCGGTCTTGCGGTCCCGCTCCTCGGCCAGACTGCCGTCCCACACCAGCTTGATCAGGTCGGCGCCCAGCCGTTCGCGATCGACGAACGGCAATTGGGAATAGGTCAGGCCGTCGATGCAGATGCGGTAGCCGCGATCATGGGCGAAATCGCGCGCGAACAGATAGGCGCCGAGATCGGCGAAGATGTCGACCTTCTGCAATTCGAGCACGATGGTGCCGCGCATCCCGGCCTTGACGTTGTCGTCGAAGGTCAGGAATTCCGGTTCGAGGATGGTGGCGACGTTGAGATTGATGCTGATGTCGCCTTCGAGGGTGCGGTCGTCATGCTTGTTGAGCAGGCTGAGGACGCGGCGGTCGAGCGTCTCGGTCAGTTGCTGGAACAGCCAGGGGCTGGAATTGACGTTGACCGAGGGGAACAGGGTCTGGCGCAGATCGGCGATCGAGATGAACAGCTCGTGGAACACCGGCTGGGGCGGGGTCTTGCCGACCATCGCGCACACCGCCTGACGCCGCACCAGATTGGCGAGGTCGGCCTGCCCCAGCGCCTGCTCGACCCGGGTCAGCAGGTCGGGGGTGAAGGGATCGCCGCCGCTCGGCTGTTGCGGCCGCAACTGCCGGGCCATCGCCTGTTCGTGGATGGCGGCGCGGCGGTCGGCCTCTTCCTTGGCCAGCTTCTGGGCCTGGGTCAGCAACAGATCGTATTCGCGCTCGAGATCGTAGCGGGTGCAGAACGCCGCCTGCCGGCCGCCCGGCTCGTCGCGCACCAGCGGATCTTCCGAGAACAGGAAGCGCAGCTTGACCACCGCCGCGTCGACCTCGTCGGCGGCCTGGGCCTTGTAGATCACCATCAGGTCGGCATTGGCCAGGGTGAACACCTGGGCCAGCATCATCTTGACCAGCGGCTCGAACGCGCTGGCGACCACCCGCAGATGGTGCTCGCGCCGGTTCTGCGCCATCAGCCCGGACAGATGGAGATAGACCGCCTTGCGGTTCTGGCGGTGACGTTCGAGCCGGCGCAGGTAATCCAGCAGCTGGCTTTCCTGGCTCGGAGCGACGGAGGAGGAGGACATCGCGCGCTCCCTGGCTAGCCCAGCGCCGACAGCGGCGGGAACAGGTCGAGACGGTGGGAATTGCCGCATTCGCCCCGCAGGGGACCGGCGATCACCCCATGGCGCTGGGTGCATTGCGCCAGGGTGCAGCCGCCGGCATGGTCGCAGCCGGCCATGGTGGTGGCGGAGATCACCCGGTCGAGGAAATGGCCCTGGAACATGCGGATGCCGACCGACAGCCCCCACGACACCGCCGTCTCGGAATCACAGCGCGACAGGATCACCTTGTCGAACCCGACCGGCCCCAGGGCGTGCTGGACCTCGGCGGTGCGGATGTCGTCGACCAGATCGGCGCTCCAGCTCAGCTTGACGTAATCGGTGTCGAACAGCTCGGCATCGATGAATTGCAGGGTGACCGGGCTCATCCCGTCGAGCAGGGCCTTGTGGCCGTGGGCGCGCAACTGGTCGCGGGCGCGGAAGAAGCCGTCGAGATTGTTGAAGACGTCGACCAACTGGAACTCGACCACCAGACCGGCCCGGCCGCGCACCCGGGCCTCGAAGCGCTGGAACGCCTCGGTCTCGATCGTCGCCATGTTGAGGTTGAGCGAGAACGCCTTGGGCAGGACGCGGAAATCGGCGTCGCGCAGCACCCCGAGCACCTGCTGGTCGAGCACCTCGGACAGATGCTGGAACAGCCAGCGGTTCGACAGCAGATCGACGTCGGCGGCCAGGGCCTTCTGCAGGTCGGCGATCGACATGTAGAATTCCTGGAACTCGACCTCGGCCGAGCGGTGGTCGAGGATGCGGATCGAGGCCTGACGCCGCACCACCCCGGCGATGTCGGAGGCGTCGATTCCCGCCAGCACCCCGGCCAGGGTGGTGGCCTCGAGCGGGCGGCGCCGGGGCGGGGCGTCGCGGCCGGCGGCGGCGGCGCGGGCCCGCTTGGTCTCCTCCAGCAGCTCGCCGCACAGGGTGAAGAAGCGGTCGTAATCGATCTCGAGGTCGTAGAGGGTGACGAAGCGGTCGCCCTCTTCCGGCGCGTCGGCATAGGTCAGCGGATCGGTGGCGAACAGCGCGCGCAGCTTGTAGACGATGGCGTCCAGCTCGGCCAGCGGCGCGTCCTTGCAGATCAGCAGGATGTCGGAATTGGACAGCAGGAACAGCTGGCCGCGATAGACGCTGACCATCGATTCGAACATGCGGAAGGCGATGCGGATCCGGCCCTCGCCGCGATTGGCCGGCAGCAGGCGGGACAGATGCAGATGCAGGGCGATCCGCCCCTGGCGCAGCCGCCCGATCCGCTCGGCGGCATCGTAAAGCAGGCTCTCCGGGGTGACGACTTCCTGCGGTTTTCCTCCGAACGCACCGGCGCTCATCCAGGCCTCTTCAGTCAAGCCCCGGTCGAAGGGCTCCGTTGGCGGGCCGGCCGGTTCGTTGAACTGGCCATCTGTTTAGCAATACCACCGCCCCAGGCGAAGGTTCTAGCCTGAAAATCTTTCCCGGCGGCGGGGCGTGGCGGGGCCGGCGCCCCGCACGCGGACCGGGAGACCCGTCTCCCGGTCCTTCTCCTGGCGCGGGGTCAGGCCCGGCCGAACACCCGGGTGAAGATGGTGTCGACGTGCTTGGTGTGGTAGCCGAGGTCGAACAGCGCCTCGAGCGTCGCCGGGGCCAGCCGGGCGGTGACCTCGGCATCGGCCTTCAGCAAATCGAGGAAGCTGGCCCCCTCCTGCCACACCCGCATCGCGTTGCGCTGCACCGCCTTGTAGCTGTCCTCGCGGCTCATCCCGGCCTGGGTCAGCGCCAGCAGCACCCGCTGCGAGAACACCAGCCCGCCCAGCTGATTGAGGTTGCGGGCGACGGCGTCGGGATAGATCACCAGATTCTCGACCACGTTGGCGAGGCGGTGCAGGGCGAAATCGAGGGTGACGGTGGCGTCGGGGCCGATCATCCGCTCGACCGAGGAATGGGAGATGTCGCGCTCGTGCCACAAGGCGACGTTCTCCAGCGCCGGGGTCACCATGCCGCGCACCAGCCGGGCCAGCCCGGTCAGGTTCTCGGTCAGCACCGGGTTGCGCTTGTGCGGCATCGCCGAGCTGCCCTTCTGGCCGGGCGAGAAATATTCCTCGGCCTCACGCACCTCGGTGCGCTGAAGGTGACGGACCTCGATCGCCAGATGCTCGATCGAGCTGGCGATCACGCCGAGGGTGGCGAAGAACATCGCGTGGCGGTCGCGCGGGATCACCTGGGTCGAGACCGGCTCGGGGGTCAGGCCCAGCCTGGCGGCGACATGAACCTCGACCCGGGGGTCGATGTTGGCGAAGGTGCCGACCGCGCCGGAGATGGCGCAGGTGGCGATGTCGGCGCGCGCCGCCACCAGCCGGGCGCGGGCGCGCTGGAACTCGGCGTGGAAGCCGGCGAACTTGAGGCCGATGGTGACCGGCTCGGCATGGATGCCGTGGCTGCGGCCCATGCAGACCAGATCCTTGAACTCGAACGCCCGCTTCTCCAGCGCGGCCAGCACCCGGTCGAGCCCGGCCAGCAGCAGGTCGGCGGCCTGGGTCATCTGCACCGACAGGCAGGTGTCGAGCACGTCGGACGAGGTCATCCCCTGATGAACGAAGCGGGATTCGGCGCCGATATGGGCGGCCAGCTCGGTCAGGAAGGCGATGACGTCGTGCTTGGTCTCGCGCTCGATCTCGTCGATGCGGGCGATGCGCTCGGCGGTATAGGGCAGGTCGCCGCGCTGCCACACCGCCCGGGCGGCCTCGGCCGGGATCACCCCGATCTCGGCCAGGGCGTCGCAGGCGTGGGCCTCGATCTCAAACCAGATGCGGAAGCGGTTGGCGGGCTCCCAGATGCGGGCCATCTCGGGGCGGCTGTAACGCGGAATCATGACAACCTCGGGCTTGGAGAAACGAAGGGAACGGGAAGAACGGGCCTCAGCGCGGCAGATCGGCGACGAAACGGCCGGCGGCAACCGCCTGCTGATCGTCGTGCAGCCGCCGCGACAGCGGCGCCTCGGGGGCGACGGCGCCCCACTGATCGTAATGGACCAACTGGTCGAGCGCCAGCCGCGGCCGCCAGCCGGCGGCCTCCAGCTCGGGCACTGGATGATAGCCGCGCACCCGGCCGATGCACAGATAGGCCACCGGGACGATCGCCTCGGGGATGCCGAGCGCCTGCTGCACCGCCCGATTGTCGAAGATGCTGACCCAGCCGACCCCCAGCCCCTCGGCGCGGGCGGCCAGCCACAGATTCTGCACCGCGCAGACCGAGCTGAACAGATCCATCTCGGGGATGTGGGTGCGGCCGATCACCACCGGCCCGGCGCGATCGCGGTCGCAGGTGATGCAGAGATTGACCGGGGCGTCGAGGATCCCCTCCAGCTTGAGGCCGCGATAGACCGCGCGCGGGCCTTCGGGGAACATCAGCGCCGCCTCGGCATGGGCGCGGTCGAAGGCGTCATGCACCCGCTGCCGCACCGCGCGGTCACGCACCAGGACGAAGCTCCACGGCTGCATGTAGCCGACCGAGGGGGCATGGTGGGCGGCGATCAGCAGCCGGCTCAGCACCGCGTCAGGCAGCGGGTCGGGCAGGAACTCGCCCCGGACGTCGCGCCGGGTCAGGATCGCACGGTAGACCCCGTCACGCTCGGCGGCGGGCAGCGGATCGGCGGGCAACAGGGGACGGTCGGTGTCCATCGGCGGACGCTCCCGGTAAGACGGCGGAAGCCCGGACTTATAGTCGATTCCCGCCGCCGCCGTCATCCCCTCCGCGATGACGGCGTTTCTTACCAAAATATCATCTTGCCGACACGGTTCGGTAACCCGGCCGGCGGCATAGTTTCCCCATCAAGTTTCGTTGCTCGGATGGTCCCCCGACCCGAAACAGCCATGGTCCTCCCTCCGGCCGCGGATCCCCCTCCCGGCCAATCGCGACAAGCCCCCCGCACCCTCCCCCCTGGTGCGGGGGTTTTGCGTTAAGCGGGCTCTGCCCGCACCCGCGAGGCAGCCAGCGGCTCCTGGACCTGCTTCGGTTTGTCGTCTTGACGAAAAACGGGGTGTTTGCGGGCCGAGCCCGCAAGCGGGCGCGGGCGGCAGCCCGCTCGCGCAGCGAAACCGCCCGGCTGGGAGCCAGCCGGGCGGGAAGGATCAATCGACCAGTTCGGGTTCGGCCGCCTTTTCCGGCCCGCTGGCGGCGGAGGCGATGTCGAAGGTCAGCGTGTTGTCGGGCCCAAGCCCGATCCGCACCGTGCCGCCCTTGGCGAGCCGGCCGAACAGCAATTCCTCGGCCAGCGGCTTCTTGATGTGCTCCTGGATCACCCGGGACAGCGGGCGGGCGCCGAAATTGTGATCGTAGCCCTTCTTGGCCAGCCAGGCGCGGGCCTCGTCGCTCAGTTCGATCGACACGTCGCGGTCGCCGAGCTGGGTTTCGAGCTGCATCACGAACTTGTCGACCACCCGGCTGACCACCTCGGGCGACAGGTTGGCGAACGGGATCACCGCGTCGAGCCGGTTGCGGAATTCCGGGGTGAACAGCCGGTTGATCGCCTCGGTGTCGTCGCCCTGGCGGGTCTCGCGGCCGAAGCCGACCGCCGCCTTGGCCAGATCGGCCGCCCCGGCGTTGGTGGTCATGATCAGGATCACGTTGCGGAAATCGATCGCCTTGCCGTTATGGTCGGTCAGGCGGCCATGGTCCATCACCTGGAGCAGGATGTTGAACAGGTCGGGATGGGCCTTCTCGATCTCGTCGAGCAGCAGCACGCAATGGGGATGCTGATCGACCGCGTCGGTCAGCAGGCCGCCCTGATCGAAGCCGACATAGCCGGGCGGCGCGCCGATCAGGCGGGAGACCGCGTGGCGCTCCATGTATTCCGACATGTCGAACCGGGTCAGCTCGATGCCGAGGATGCGGGCGAGCTGGCGGGCGACCTCGGTCTTGCCGACGCCGGTCGGACCGCTGAACAGATAGCTGCCGATCGGCTTGTCGGGCTCGCGCAGGCCGGCGCGGGCCAGCTTGATCGCCGAGGCCAGCGCCTCGATCGCCTTGTCCTGGCCGAACACCAGGGTCTTGAGGTCGCGGTCGAGCGAGCGCAGCGCCTCCATGTCGTCGAGCGAGACCGACTTGGGGGGGATGCGGGCGATCTTGGCGACGATCTCCTCGACGTCGTGGACGGTGACCTTCTTGCGCCGCTTGGATTCGGGCAGCAGCATGCGCGAGGCGCCGACCTCGTCGATCACGTCGATCGCCTTGTCGGGCAGCTTGCGGTCGGTGATGTACTTGGCCGACAGCTCGACTGCCGCCTTGATCGCGTCGGGGGTGTAGCTGACCTTGTGGTGGCTCTCGTAATAGGTCTTGATGCCGTTGAGGATCTTGATCGCGTCGGCAACGCTCGGCTCGTTGACGTCGATCTTCTGGAACCGCCGCACCAGGGCGCGGTCCTTCTCGAAATGGGTGCGGTATTCCTTGTAGGTGGTCGAGCCGATGCAGCGCAGGGTGCCCGCCGCCAGCGCCGGCTTCAGCAGGTTGGAGGCGTCCATCGAGCCGCCCGAGGTGGCGCCGGCGCCGATCACGGTGTGGATCTCGTCGATGAACATGATCGCGCCGTCGTAATTCTCGAGTTCGCTGACCACCGCCTTCAGCCGTTCCTCGAAATCGCCGCGATAGCGGGTGCCGGCCAGCAGCGCGCCCATGTCGAGCGAGAAGATGGTGGCGTTGCGCAGCACCTCGGGCACCTCGCCATTGACGATGCGCCGGGCCAGCCCCTCGGCGATCGCGGTCTTGCCGACCCCGGGATCGCCGACATAGAGCGGATTGTTCTTCGAACGGCGGCACAGGATCTGGATGGTGCGCTCGATCTCGGGCTCGCGGCCGATCAGCGGGTCGATCTTGCCGTCGATCGCCTTCTGATTGAGGTTGACGCAATAGGCGCCGAGGGCCTCGCTGCCGCGCTTGACCACCTTCTCGGCCCCGGCGAGGTCGTCCTCGACCCCCTGGGCCGGGCGGCTCTGGCTGCGGCCGGCGGCCTTGGCGACGCCATGGCTGATGTAATTGACCGCGTCGAGCCGGGTCATGTCCTGGATCTGGAGGAAATAGACCGCGTGGCTCTCGCGCTCGGAGAACAGGGCCACCAGCACGTTGGCCCCGGTGACCTCCTCGCGTCCGGCCGACTGGACGTGGATCGCGGCGCGCTGCACCACCCGCTGGAAGCCGGCGGTGGGCTTGGGGTCGCTGCCGCGCGGCCCGACCAGCTCGGACAGGCTGGTGTCGAGGAAATCGGTCAGGTCGGCGCGCAGTTTCTCGACCGAGACGTTGCAGGCCCGCAGCACCGCGATGGCGTCCATGTCGTCGGTCAGCGACAGCAGGAGGTGCTCGAGCGTGGCGTATTCGTGGCGCCGCTCGGAGGCGAGCGACAGGGCGCGGTGCAGGCTTTGCTCAAGGTTGCGCGACAGCATGGGCCGATCCTTCCTGGCAGGGAGTGGCTCTGGCGGGCTACTCCTTCTCGATCGTACATTGCAGCGGATGCTGATTCTGGCGCGCCAGATCCATCACCTGGGTCACCTTGGTCTCCGCCACCTCATATGTGTACACGCCGCAGACCCCGACCCCCCGCGTATGGACATTGAGCATGATGCGCGTCGCCTCTTCGCGGCTCTTGGCGAAGTAGTGCTCGAGGACGTGGACGACGAACTCCATCGGCGTGTAGTCGTCGTTCAGCATCAAGACCTTGTACATCGAAGGCTTGCGGGTGCGCGGGCGGGTCTTGATGACCACGCCGGTCTGACCTGCGCGGTCGCCGTTACGCCTCTCGTTGCCGTCCTCGCTCATGGCCTCCCCGGGGCGGTGATCCTTACGAACTGGGTACCCTTATCATATTGGGAGAAACGGGCGGACGAAAAGGGCCGATCGATGCGAAAGGCGCGACAGAAGGCGAGTCTCCGGGGGAAAAACGGCAAAAAAAGGCCCGGCGGAGGGACTTCCGCCGGGCCATGGCCGAAAAAAGCGGCAAAAGCGTCCGCCACCGCCGCTCAGGCGGCGTGCAGGGCCCGCTCCAGCGCCGCCTCGACCCGGGCGGTCAGCGGCGCCACCGAATCCTCGATCAGGCGGACGGTGTGGTCGCCGAGGCGGCTGCCCTCGGCCAGCAGGCGGTCGAGATTGCCCCGGGTCAGGTCGGCCTGGGCGTCGATCAGGTCCTGGACGGTGCGCGCACCCAGCACCGCCTTGGCGGCGGCGACGTTGTCCTCGATCGACACCTGGACCAGCCCGATCGCGGCGCGGCCGAGTTCGTGCAGCCCCTGGGTCAGGATGGTGCCGGATTTGACCAGGGCGTCGAAGGTGTCGCGCTGGAAGGCGATCGCGTCCTCGTAGCCCTCGAACACCGCGCCATGCGCCTTGACCGCGGCGGCGACCTGCTCGCGGCCGAGATCGAGCGCCTGGTCATAGCCCTTGGCCGCCGCGTCGGCCGAGGCCTTGGCGACGGTCTCGATCGTCTCCTTGCCGATGTTGACCGCCTCGCCCAGGGTCTTGACCGCCTCGGCCTGGGCCGCGGCGATCGGGGCGACGATGGCGTCGGCCCCCGGCACGGCCGGGGCCGCGCCCTTGGCCGCCCGCGCGGCGGCGGCGGGCCGGGGAAAGTCCTCGACGCCC
Organism: Phaeospirillum tilakii; assembly: GCF_042683125.1. Lineage (NCBI taxonomy): Bacteria > Pseudomonadati > Pseudomonadota > Alphaproteobacteria > Rhodospirillales > Rhodospirillaceae > Phaeospirillum > Phaeospirillum tilakii. The sequence goes on along the minus strand of NZ_JBHUIY010000007.1, from coordinate 60,509 downwards.
TCGGACCCGGTCGGTTTGACTTTGGTGGTCATCTCTTCCCTCCATCCCGACAGCGCACCGGGGCCGGGAAACCGGCCCTCATGCTGCGTTGCAACATGAGCATGATCCCGCAGCCGGACGCGGACTGTCAAGCCTCCTTTCGCAGGTGCAGCATTGTGGCTATTTCACCAATCCGTTGCGGCCGATGGTGAGGAGGAAGTCGTTGGCGGCGCCGCGCGGCTCGGCATCGGCGCGGAACGGATCGAAGCCGCGCTCGCGCGGTTGGGCCACCCCGTCGCGGCCGGGATCGCGGGCGAACAGCAAGGCGGGGAAGCGGGCGGCGGCGAAGGACGGCGAGGGATAACGCCAGCCGGTGACGGTGAAGCGGCCCTGGTGGCAGGTGGCGGCCAGCCAGTAATAGTCCCGCGACGGCAGATCGAGCCCGACCGCAGGCGGGCCGAAGGCGCCGGCGGCGTCGAGGGCCTCGATCAGGGCGTGATGGTCGGCCTCGGACAGGGTGACATGGGTCTCGCCCGCCCGCCACGGCGCCAGCAGATCGTCGCTGGTCAGCTGGGCCAGATTGCCCGGGCCGACCACCCGGATGCGCAGGTCGCGGGCGGTGCCGTCCCATTCGTAGATCCGCAGCTGCTCGCCCCACACCGCGTTGTAGATCAGCCGCAGCCGGTCGGGACCGCCGGCGGCGCAGGATTCGCGCAGATCATCCCCCCCGGCGAAGGAAAACCATTGCAGCTTGCGGTAAAACGGATTGCCGATGTCGTCGCCGTGATAGGCGCAGGCGCCGAGGGCGAGCGCGACGGCCAAAGCGAGGCCTGCTCCAATCTTCATGCGCGGTCTCCGCTGGAGGGCCGGACCCGGTGCCGGACGGCCGGGGCGGCCAGGGCAGTCGAGGGTGCCAGAAAAAAAACCTGCCGCCAAGCTGGACTCTCCCTGACGAAATCTTTAGAGTTTTAGGGTAACTGTCGCTCAATCCTCATCCGGAACAGCAGGCTGCCACCGTGCATTCGAGATGCCTGGGGGTTTTCCCATTGCTTCGCAATTTCCTGGCGGGATTGATCGTCCTGCTGTCCCTGTCCGCCTCTCCCGCCTGGGCCGGACGTTACGCCTCGATCGTGGTCGATGCCGAAAGCGGCAAGGTGCTCCATGCCGCCAACCCGGACGTGCGCAGCTATCCGGCGTCGCTGACCAAGGTGATGACGCTGTTCCTGCTGTTCGACGAGCTGGAATCCGGCCGTCTCAGGCTCGACAGCCAATTGCGGGTGTCGGCCCACGCCGCCGGGCAGGCGCCGTCGAAGCTCGGCCTGCGTCCGGGCGAGACCATCGCGGTGCGCGACATCATCCTCGCCTTGGTGACCAAGTCGGCCAATGACGCGGCGGTGGTCGCGGCCGAGGGCATCGCCGGCAGCGAACCCGAATTCGCCCAGATGATGACCCGCAAGGCCCAGCAACTGGGGATGAGCCGCACCGTCTACCGCAACGCCTCCGGCCTGCCCAATTCCGGCCAGATGTCGACGGTGCGCGATCAGGCAATCCTGGCCCGGGCGATGATCAACCGCCACGCCGCCGAATACCGCTACTTCGCCACCCGCCAGTTCGTCTGGAAGGGGCAGACCATCACCACCCACAACCGGCTGATGCTGCGCTATCCCGGCGCCGACGGCATCAAGACCGGCTACATCGCGGCGTCCGGCTTCAATCTGATCTCCTCGGCGGTGCGCGATGGCCGCCGCATCGTCGGCGTGGTGTTCGGCGGCACCAGCGGCCCCCAGCGCGACAATCACATGAAGGATCTGCTCGACCGCGGCTTCGCCAAGCTGCGCACCGGCGAAAGCGTCGAGCTGGCCGCCGCGCCGTCGGCCGACGACACGGCCGACCTCGACGAGCTGGTCGCCGCCGCCCATGCCGCCAGCACCGCCGCCGCCGCCAAGCCGGCGACGAAGGCCGCCGCCCGTCCCGCCCCGGCCAAGCCGGCCCCGACCAAGGTCGCCGCCAGCAAGCCCGCCTCGCACGGCAAGGCGGCCAAGCGGGCCGCCGACGACGAGGCCGCCGGCGATGCCGAGGACAGCTGGACCATCCAGGTCGGCGCCTTCAAGGAATACAAGCCGGCCCATCAGGCCGCCACCAAGGCCGTCCACACCCTGGGCAAGATGGTCGGCAAGGGCGCGATCGACATCGACAAGCAGAAGGGCCGCACCCCGGTCTACCGCGCCCGTCTGGCCGGGCTCAGCCTCAGCCAGGCCCGCGCCGCCTGCAAGCGCCTGGGCAAGGCCGGCCAGAGCTGCAAGCTGATCGGCCCCGACGCCTGACGTCTGGCTCATCCCGGGTTTCGGGGTGATGTGGGCTCCGCCCACCCGCGCCCAAGCGGAAAAGCCGGTCCACGCCCGCCCCCCCCAATGGGATCCAAGGGCCTTGCGGCCCTTGGCGGGCGCGGGCAGAGCCCGCGATAGAGTCTCCTTGAAAATCGAGGGGATGCCGACCTAACGCGACTTGAGCCGGTTCGAAACAAAAGACGGGCGCGGGTTGGCGACGGGGCGCGCCCATGCGATAACCCGAGGATGGATACCATTTTCGACCGCCGGGCGGTGCGGCGCCATCGCGACCGCGCCGCCCCCATCGCCGCCAACCATGCCTTCCTGATCGAGGAGGTGGCCGACCGTCTGGCCGACCGCCTCGCCGATTTCGACCGTCCCTTCCCCCGCGCCCTCGACCTCGGCTGCCACGGCGGCGAGATGGCGGCGGCGCTGGGCGGGCGCGGCGGGATCGAGCATCTGGTGCAATGCGACCTGTCCCCGGCGATGGCCACCCTCGCCGCCGGCAACGGCCACCCCACCCTGGCCGCCGACGAGGAGGCGCTGCCGTTCGCCCCGGCCAGCTTCGATCTGGTGCTGTCCTGCCTGTCGCTGCACTGGGTCAACGACCTGCCCGGCACCCTGGTGCAGATCCGCCGCCTGCTGAAGCCGGGCGGGTTGCTGCTGGCCGCCCTGCCCGGGGCCGGCACCCTGACCGAACTGGCCGAGGCGCTGGCCGAGGCCGAAACGGCGCTGGGCGGCGGCGGCCCGTCGCGGCTGGCCCCGCTGGCCGACATCAAGACGCTGGGCGCCCTGCTGCCGCGCGCCGGCTTGGTCGAGCCGGTGGCCGACGCCGAGCCGATCGTGGTGCGCTATGCCGAACTGCCCCGGCTGCTGGCCGACCTGCGCGGCATGGGCGAGGCCAACGCCCGCACCGACCGCCGCCGGGGCATCGCGCCGCGCCGGCTGCTGGCCGAACTCGACCGTTGCTACCGGGCGCGGTTCCTGGGCGCAGACGGCCGCCTGCCGGCCACCGTCGAGGTGATCACCCTGACCGCGCGGGCGCCGGCGTCCTGATCCTTCGCCGCCCCCTTTGGGGGATCGGAGGGGACGCTGCCGCCACGATCTGTTATACCCGAATGAACCCCTTTATTTCCGGCCGGCGGCGCGACGCGCCCGGATCCGCGCCGGAGCAACGGACGCGAACGCATCATGGAACGCAAGGATAGGGACGCCTCCCGCATTCATGTCTATGGCCCGGCCGATTTCGAAGGCATGCGCCGGGCCGGCCGGCTGGCGGCGGAGACCCTCGATTTCATCGGCCCGGCGATCGTCCCCGGCGTCACCACCGAGGAACTCGACCGGCTCTGCTCGGCCTTCATCGCCGAACGCGGCGGCATCTGCGCCCCGCTCGGCTATCGCGGCTTCCCCAAATCGATCTGCACCTCGATCAACCATGTCGTCTGCCACGGCATCCCCTGCGACAAGCGGCTGGAGGACGGCGACATCATCAACATCGACGTCACCCCGATCCTCGACGGCTGGCACGGCGATTCGAGCCGGATGTATTACGTCGGCAAGCCCGGCGTCAAAGCCCGCAAGCTGGTCGAGATCACCTACGAATCCCTGATGCGGGCGATCGAGATCGTCCGGCCCGGGGTGACGCTGGGCGACATCGGCCACGTCATCCAGAGCTTCGTCGAAAAGCACCATTTCTCGGTGGTGCGCGATTTCTGCGGCCACGGCCTCGGCCGGGTGTTCCACGAGCCGCCGAACATCATGCATTACGGCCGCCCCGGCGAGGGCCTCGCCCTGGTCGAGGGGATGATCTTCACCATCGAGCCGATGGTCAATGCCGGCAAGCCCGGCACCAAGATCCTCGCCGACGGCTGGACCGCCGTCACCAAGGACCGCTCGCTCTCGGCCCAGTTCGAACATTCGATCGGCGTCACCGCCACCGGCTGCGAGATCTTCACCCTCTCCCCCGGCGGGCACCACTACCCGATCGCGCCCTGAAAGGTTGCCGTCTGTGAGCACGCCCACAGACGGTGATCCGCCCACCCGGCTATGATGGAAACGGTAAGGCGCCCCTGGTCGGCAACGACGGCGGGGCGCCGGAGCCTTCCCATGTCGGAGCCGGTCCATCGACCGGCCCGGGGCGAGACAGAGTGAAGAGATCGTGTCCGAATCCGCCACAGCGGTGTTCCGCATCAACCTTGCCCTGCGCGGGCCGGTGGTCGACATCCTGGGCCAGTTCCTGCCGGAACTGAACGCTCTGCCGCGCGAGGACGCCTACGACCGGGTGATGGACGATCTCGGCCTGCTCGGGCGCTGCTTCGCGGTGTTCCGGCGCGAGCGGGCCCGTTTCCGCGCCGTGCTGATCGACGAGCGCCACCGCCCGGTCAGCGACGATTTCGTGCCGCTGTCCTGCGGCCGCTCGCTGGCCGAAGTGATCGCGATGGTGGTCCGCACCGCCGCCAAACGCTATTTCCGCCGCTCGCTGGCGCCCGCGCCCGCCCGCCCGGCCGAGCCGCCCCGCCGCAGCCCGGCCGACGAGCTGTACGACGCGATCAAGGCCTATCTGCTGCACGATTGGCAGGTGCCGCTGGTGCCGCATTATGCCCGGCTGACGCCCTCGACGGTGCGCCGGCTCGGCCGCCGCCTGCTCGAGGCCCGCGAACCCGACGCCCTGACCCGGCTGGTCGACGGCCCCGACCCGGCCGAAGCCCGCCCCGCCCGCCCGGCCGGACCGCTGCCGACCGCGCTGTCGGGCGGCCGCCCCACGGCCACGGCGCGCCGGTCATCTGCCGCCTCGGCCACCGCCGCCGAAATTCTCTCGCCCGACAGTCACCAGCTCCACCCCGACGCCTTCGTGCCGGTGTGGCTCGACCCCGACGTGCGGGCGGCGCTGCCCAATCCCGACAATGTCCGCGCCGCCGCCGAGATCCTGCGCGGCGTCGGTGCCGCTCCCGCCGTCGCCCTGGTCGAGGGGCTGGGCCTGCGCAAGGAACAATTGGCGGTGATGCTGCTGGTGGCCGAGGATTGCATCGGCACCACCGTGTTCGGCCGGCTGTTCGGCCCGCGCGCCGATCCCGAACTGGTGGCGCGGATCGTCGATCGCGCCCGCCTGCACGGCATCGGCCCCGAGGCCGGCACGATCGAATGCGCCCTGTTCATGCGCAGCGTGTTCGCCCGCTTCGGCCACCGCTCGCGCCACGCCGACTGACCCTACACCCGCCAGCGGAACGGGTTGAAGTTGGTGTGGCGGTCGTACCAGTCCACCCCCTCGGCCCGCTTCAGCCGCCCGACCAGCCAATAGGTCAGCGGGGTCGACAGCACCTCCCAACTGGTCTTCAGCACATACTGGGCCAGCGCGACCTTGACCAGATCGCCGGGCTGCCAGATCCCCCAGAAGGCGATGACGTAGAACAGCGACGAATCGACCAGCTCGCCCACCGCGGTCGAGCCGATGGTGCGGGTCCACAGCCAGCGCCCGCTGGTCCACACCTTGAGGCGGGCCAGCACGTAGGAATTGGCGAAACTGCCGCACCAGAAGGCGAGCATCGACCCGGCGGCGATCCGCCAGGAATTGCCGAACACCCCTTCGAGCTGGCCCTGATAGCTCTGCATGAAGCGGCTGTCGGACGGCGGCAGGGCAATCACCACCGCCGCCATCACCGCGGCAAAGCCGAGCGCGGTGAAGCCGGCCCACACCACCCGCCGGTCGCGGGCATAGCCGTAGACCTCGGTCAGCACGTCGCCGAAGAAATAGGAGATCGGGAAAAACAGGATCCCGGCGCTGAAGGTCACCGGGCCGAGCAGCGGCAGATCGAGCACCGCCTGCTTCGCCGCCCCGATCAGGTTCGAGCACAGCAGCACGCAGACGAAGGCGGCCATGATCAGGTCGTAATAGCGGTAGGAGCGCTGTTCCATCCGTCGTCCCGGCCGGAGAGGGCGGGAGTCACTATAGCCGGGGATCGGCGGGCTGTCGCCCGCGACGGGGCTTCCGCCCCGCACCCCGACCGGGAGGCCGGCAGGCCTCCCGGACCCACCGGGGCTCAGAAATCGAGGTCGGCGTAATGGCGCGGGGCGGGAAGGCCGGGCAGATGGTCGGCCAGCAACGGGCGGAAGCTCGGGCGCGACTTGATGCGGGCGTACCAGTCCTTGGCGGCGGGATGGTCGTCCCACGGCACGTCGCCGATGAAGTCGAGACAGGAGATCTGCACCCCGGCGGCGATGTCGGCCAGCGAGAAGGTCGGCCCGGCCAGCCAGGCCCGCCGCTCGGTCAGCCAGCCGATATAATCGAGATGGTCGTGAATCGCGGCGAAGGCGGCCCGCATGCGGCGGGAATCCGGTTCGGCGCGATGACAGCCGAGGCGGCGGAACACCTTCTGACCGAGCAACTGGTCGGTGACCTCGACGTGGAACTTGTAATTGAACCAGCCGACCAGCCGGCGGGCCTCGGCGCGGGGGGCGGGATCGGTGGGCAGCAGCGCCGGATCGCGATGGATCTCGTTGAGATATTCGGCGATCGCGAGACCGTCGCACAGCACCAGCCCGTTGTCCTCGACCAGCACCGGGGTCTCGCTGGCGGGGTTGAGGGCGACGAATTCGGGACGGGCTTCCCAGAATTTTTCGGCCTGAAGGGCGAACTCCAGCCGCTTCTCGGCCAGGACGACCCGGACCAGACGGGAAAACGGGCAGAGCGGATGATGGAAAAGCGTTCTCATGGCGTCTTCTTAACCCTTTTCGCCCGGCCGGGCCAGTGCCGCGCGCCCTGCCCCGCCCCCCCGTGGCGGCGGCCTCGGCGGGGGCGCGCGACGGGCCGCAAACTTTTTTTGGACAGGCTGCATTTTCCCCTTGCCAGCCCCCCCTGATTTTTTTTATAAACCGGGCCTCCGCCGGACGCTGGCACGGCAACGAACGCCAGACACTGCGGGCGCATAGCTCAGTTGGTAGAGCAGCTGACTCTTAATCAGCGGGCCCAAGGTTCGAGTCCTTGTGCGCCCACCAAGTTTCGGTGGTGATAACCCCCTGGAAAGCCTCGCTTTCCAGGGGGTTTGTCTTTGGGGAAACGGGATACGGCGAAAGGAACACTCAGCGGGACAGCCGATCCATTACCTCGTCGGCGGTGGCGCGGGACAAATCGAGCGGCGGGTCAAGCCGGTAGCGCAGCGTCGCCGGCGTGCCCGAGGCGTGAACCTCGGCGAGAAAGCGCGTCACCGCCTCGGTCAGATGAAAGCGGTCCTCCAGCGACAGGAGGTCATTGACCCCGCCGACCAGGGTCAGGACCACGGTGGCGGTGTTGAGCACTCGCCCCCGCTCCCCTTCGGCCGCAGGCACGTCAACCCGCCGGACCGGCTCCGCGCCGCCGAGACGACGCAGCAGGTCAAGCGCCAGCGGCTCCAGCGCCGCCGCTCCCGGGCCATGCAGGCACAGGTCAAGACTCACGCTTCGCCCTCCGCCCTGTTCTCCCGGATTGGCCGTTGCAACGCGCGGATGTCGGCGAGACGTTTCGCCCATCCCAGCCTCTCCGCCGCCTGTGCGGCACTCTCCAGGACCGAAAGAGCCGGCTCGGCAGCCCCACAGGCGGCCAGGATCTGACCAAACAGCGTTCCCACCGCGACCAGACCGTCGGCCCTGCCCGACTTCTGCAACCGGGAAAAGCTCTCCGCCAAGTCTTCGACGAGGGCCTGGGCGTTCCCTTCGGTCAACCCCTCCTTGGCCAGGAGGATCTGGGCGCAGTTGAAACGAACGGCGGCGATCCCGTCGTTGTCGCCGAGTCTGTCATAGACCGGCAGTTCTTCCTCCTGGCGGATCTTGAGCGCGGCATCCAGCTCGCCGCGGGCCATCAGGATGTCGGCGATCTGGCCCATCGTCACCGCGCGCGAGCGCACATCACCGAGTCTGTCATAGACCGGCAGTTCTTCCTCCTGGCGGATCTTGAGCGCGGCATCCAGCTCGCCGCGGGCCTGAAGGAT
>NZ_JBHUIY010000007.1:0-52147 GCF_042683125.1 Phaeospirillum tilakii | reverse complement strand
CCGGCGCGAGCGCACATCACCGAGTCTGTCATAGACCGGCAGTTCTTCCTCCTGGCGGATCTTGAGCGCGGCATCCAGCTCGCCGCGGGCCTGAAGGATGTCGGCGATCTTGCCCATCGTCACCGCGCGCGAGCGCACGTCGCCGGCTTCGCCGAGTTGCTCGGCGGCACGGGCCAAGCGCGCCAAGGCGACCTCGGGACCATCAGTCGCCAAGGTCGCTTCCGCATGCAGAACCGCGACCTGGGCCAGCAGGACCGGGTCCCCATCGGTTTGGGACAAACCACGTGTCAACAGAGCAAGCCGCCGGTCGTTTTCGCCGATCCGCGCGGCACACTGCGCCGCGGCCATCAGCAGCTTAAGGGACAGCTCGCTTCCGGCCGCCTCCAAGCGGGACAAGGCCAGATCAAACACCGCCAGGGCCGCCAGGGCCTGATGCTGAACGCTAAACAGGTATCGCATTGCCGCCAGGGTGGTCGCATCAATCACCGGGCTGGGAGCACTGGCGAGCAAAGCGAGGCGGGCCGCTTCGACTCCGCGCGGGTCGATGACGATATCGCCCTCGTCGTCCCGCCACAGTTCGGCCAGAACCGTCATCGCCGCGCCGGCGAGGTGAGCCTGATCCCCGGGACTGAGCTCCCCACCACCCAGCGGCCGCGCCAGCGGGTTGGGGGCGGCCTGGGGGATGCCGTTGATCTCACCCCAATCATCGAGCAGGCCCAGCCCGAGCAGGCGGTCGAGCACCGGCTCCGGGTTCACCACTCCGGCCGCCTTGGCGACCGCGGCCAGCGCCGGACGCGGCAATGGGATCCCCTCGCTGAACAGACCGGCCGCCCGCAACGCGTTCGCTTCGGTCGAGGTCAAGGCGTTGCGGTAGATGTCGAACGACACCCGGCGGAAGAATTCCTGGGCGGCGTTGTCCTCGGCCGGCATTTCGCCGCTCTGCCGATAGGCCTCGACCGCCGCCACGGCCTGCTCGGCCAGCGTCCCCTCCCCGCACAACAACGGCCGGCACAGGATTTCTTGCAACCCGGGATTCCCCGCCGCCGCCGCCAGTGCCCGCGCCGCCACCGCGGCGGCGGTTTCCTCCGCGACGCCACCAACCGTCTGCGCCGCCCGCCACTGCTTGGCCCGCTCGCGCTCGTCCATCGGCCGGAGCTGGAGCGGGAACAACCGTCGCTCCCAGTCTCCGCCTTTGCCATCGGGCAAGGTGAAGCGATAGCGGCTGGTCAGCAGCAGGCGCGAGGCGCCGCCCCCCCGGTCGAAGGCCATGATCACCGCCGCCAGCGGATCACGATAGAGGTCCTGGACCGGAGTCCGCTCCTGCCCCGGGGCCGGGATGTCCAGGATCCGCTCCAGATCGTCGATCACCAGCAGGACCGGATGCCTGGCCAGCGGTCCGGTCAGCATCGCCTCCAAAGCGTCGGCCAGCTTGGCCGCCGAGCGCGCCACCGCCTCGCGCCAGCGCAGCACGCTCTCTTCGCGCGCGGCCACCGGCACCGCTTCGGTCACCGCATCGAAGATCGTCAGCGCGTCGTAGCGGCCGAAGATCACCACCGCCCGATGGCGCGGCGCCAGTCGCTGGACCACCCGATGGGCCAGGCTGGACTTGCCGAGATTGCCCATGCCATGCACCAGCACCCCGGCCGTTTTCCCCTCGGCGAACACCCGCAGCACGGTCTGAATCGCCCGGCGCCGGCCGACGAAGGTCCGGCTGCCGGCCACCGGCACCACCCCGGCCGCGGTCTTGACCAGGAACTCCCTGTCGCCCGCGTCCCGCGCCAGTGCTCGCGTTTCGCCGCCTTTCCGGCAGAGCGGGCCGCCCCCGTGCCGGCCGAGATAGACCCGGGCCAGATGCCAATCCCGGCCGCGTTGCGGGTCGGTGCGGTGGGCTTGCAGCACCGCCAGCCGCCCGGCCGCCGCCGCCTGCGGCACCGTTTTCGCTTCCGCCAGCCGGCGGTAGAACACCGAGGCGAACAGGATGGCGTCGCCGTCATTGACCGAACCGTCCCAGCCGACGACGTTGCCGTCGCCGCCCCGGGCCAACGCGCGGGCAAACGGCTCCATCCCTTCGTCTTCGGCGCTGCGACAGGCGGACAGGAACACCAGCGGCGGCAGTTGGTCCGCCAACTGGCCGGTGAAATCGGGCAACGGGACCTTATCGAGAGCGCCGACCGCGTCCTCCAGCGCCAGCACCGGCCCCTGGCCCTTGACGATCTCGCCATGGCAGGACAGATGCAGCGCCTCGAACGGGCCATCGGTGCCCAGACGCACCTCCAACCCCGCCAGGGAGCCGCTCTCCTCGACCGCCAGCGCCAGCGGCAAGCGGCAGGTCGCCTCCAGGATCGCCGCCTCCTCGGCCTCGAAATCGAGCAGGTGCTGGCCCTCCGGCGCGGCGGCCATGAACAGCACCGCCACATCGCCGTTTTCCGGCACGGCCGGGCGGGCCTCGGCGGGGGAGCCGAGCCGGCGCCACACCACCAGGGGCTGGGCTGGCTCGGCGGCCAGGAAGCCGTCCCGCGTCGCCAGCACCTCCCACGGCAGGTCAAGCAGGGCCGCCTCGGCCTCGGTCGGCTGCGCCGTGCGGCTGAACACCTCCAACTCGCGCGCGCCGCCGCCGCTGGCCCACGCCGTCAGCCAACCGTCCCGGTCGAGCCAGTCGGCCATCTCCCGCCCGACCGCGAACACCGCGCCCTCGTCCCTGGCGAGAACCGCACCGCCGTACCGACGGGACCAAGCCGTCATCAGGTCGAGGGCGTCGGACAGCGGCAGCCGGAGCTCGCGCGCCGCAGCTCCCGCCCCGGCGCGGCACAGAACATCTGAGCCGTAGACTTCCATACTGGCTTTCATTCCGTCCCCCGCGGCCGTGTAACCCAGGGAAACTATCCCTGGTCAGATCATCCCTGTAAAGGCGTGGCCGCCGGATGGGATGTCTTTCTTACGGGGGGCACTGCCATTAAAAAAAACCAAAAGGATAGACGTGCGCTTCCCGGCGATGCCGATGTTGCGGGAGGGGGGGACGAAGGCGGGACCCGACCCGTTGAGATGGCCCCCGCTTTGGCCTTGACCGATCGGTCAAGATGCGCCTAGTGTGACCCTCGTCCATCAACCGCAGAGGTCCACCGTCATGGGGCGGCCCGTATCCGATACCAAGCAGACCTTGATCGACACCGCCCTGGAACTGATCTGGAAGAACAGCTACGGGTCGGTCAGCGTCGATGATATCTGCAAGGCCGCGGATGTGAAGAAGGGGAGCTTCTACCACTTTTTCCCGTCGAAGGTAGACCTCGCCATCGCCGCGATGGAGGAATCCTACCGCGAGACCAAGCCGCTTTACGACGCGATGTTTTCGCCGGCCTCCCCGCCTGTGCGGCGGTTCGAGCAAATGGCCGACTTCATCCTCGCCAAGCAGGCCGAGGCCGCGGCGAAATATGGTCGGGTCTGTGGCTGTCCCTGCGCCTCGCTCGGCTCGGAAATGGCCGGGCAGGAAGAGGGCATCCGCGCCAAGTTCGAAGACATCGCCCACCGGCAGGAGCGGTACTACGAGAATGCGTTGCGCGACATGGTCGCCGAGGGCCTGCTGCCCGAGGCGACCGATGTCAAGGTCCTGGCGCAGGAGATCTACACCTATCTGCTGGGGCAGATCATGATCGCCCGCATCCAAAACGACCTGGAACCGCTCAAACGCGATCTGAAGCCCGGTTTGCTGCGGCTTCTGGGAATCGGGGAGCTGCCATCCCAGCCGGTCTGACGGTTCCCGATCGCGGCGCACCCTGGGTTGGCCTCTGCGTCGGCGGGCGCCCGGCGAGAGGCGACCAGGAGGATCAAATCATCGATCCTCCGCCTGACCCCATTTGCGCTCCGGACCACGGAGCGGTCGTCAACACCGGTTCGGGAAGCCCCCGAAGCCGCCGCGAAGGCGGCATTTTTTAGCCCCCTTTGTAAACCGACCGGTCAATTCAAAAGCAACTGCAATGCCGGGGCAGTCCCCCCAATTTCTCCGGCCCCACGCCTGTTCAGGAGAGCCTCGATGGCCAAGATGTCCCGTTTCGGCAAAAGCCGCTCCATCCTGCTCGGTTCCGTCGCCCTGATCGCCCTGATCGGCATCGGTGTGGCGGTCAGCGGCGCGTCAAGCGCCCGGACGCAACCGGCGACCGCCACGGCGGCCCCCGTCCTGGTCGGCGTCCAGACCATCACCGCGCAGCCGGTCCAGGTGTGGTCGTCCTTCTCGGGCCGGATGCGGGCGGTCGATCAGGCCGAAATCCGCCCCGAGGTCAGCGGACGCATCCTCGCGGTGCGGATCGACGACGGCCAGACCGTCAAGGCCGGGGACGTGATGTTCGTGATCGATCCGGCCCCGTTTGAAGCCGCCCTGGCCAAGGCCCAGGCCAGTCTGGCCTCGGCGCGGACCAATGCCGCCTATGCCCGGACCGAATTCGAGCGCGCCGCCGCCCTGATCAGGACCCAGGCCATCGCCCAGCGGCTGTATGACGAGCGCGCCAACGCCAGCCGGGTCGCCCAGGCTTCGGTCCTGGCGGCCGAGGCGGAGGTGCGGCAGGCCCGGATCAATCTCGATCACGCCTATGTCAAGGCGCCGATCTCGGGCCGGGTCAGCCGGGCCGAAATCACCCAGGGCAATCTGGTGCAGGCCGGACCGGGCGCGCCGCTGCTGACCTCGATCGTTTCCAACGACGGCATCTACGCCGATTTCGAGGTCGATGAGCAGACCTTCATGACGGGGCTCCGCGCCCAGACCGGCCCCCACGGCGAGGAGAAGCGGATTCCGGTCGTCGTCACCTTGCGCGGAGACGAAGCCCATCCCCACGAGGGGACGATTCACAGCTTCGACAACCGAATCGACACGGCGTCGGGCACCATCCGGGCGAGAGCGCGCTTCGCCAATCGCGACGGCACCCTGATGCCCGGCATGTTCGTCTCGGTCAAGGTGGCGAACGGCGGCGGCCCGGCCCTGCTGGTGCAGGAACGGGCGATCGGCAACGACCAGAGCAAGAAATTCGTCTACGTGGTCGGCGAGGACGGCAAGGTGGCCTATCGCGAGGTCGGGCTGGGGCCGCAGGTCGGGAGCCAGCGCATCGTGCTCAGCGGTCTGAGCGCGGGCGAGCGGGTGATCATCGACGGCCTGCAACATGTCCGTCCCGACATGACCGTCGCGGTCCGCGACGCCCTGGCGACCCGTGCCGCGCCTGACGTGGCGGCGAACTGAATCCCGACCAACCTTTCGCCCCGTGTCTGGAAAGGCCACGCCATGACTCTCTCCAAATTCTTCATCGACCGGCCGATTTTCGCCGGGGTGATCTCGGCGGTCATTCTGCTGGCGGGGTTGATCTCGATGTTCCTGCTGCCGATCTCGGAATATCCCGAGGTCGTGCCGCCGTCGGTGATCGTCAAGGCGCAGTTCCCCGGCGCCAACCCCAAGGTGATCGCCGAAACCGTCGCAACCCCGCTTGAGGAGCAGATCAACGGCGTCGAGAACATGCTCTACATGTTCTCGCAGGCCGCCAGCGACGGCACCCTGACCCTGACCATCAGTTTCAAACTCGGCACCGATCCCGATCTGGCGACCCAATTGGTCCAGAACCGGGTCAATCAGGCGCTGCCCCGGCTGCCCGACGTCACCCGCCAACTGGGTGTCACCACGGTCAAAAGCTCGCCCGACCTGACCATGGTGGTGCATCTGACCTCGCCCAACGAACGCTACGACATGCTCTACCTGCGCAATTACGCCCTGCTCAACGTCAAGGACCAGTTGGCGAAAATACAGGGCATCGGCAGCGTGCAGCTTTTCGGCTCGGGCGATTACGCGATGCGGATCTGGCTCGACCCGCAGAAGGTCGCCGAACGCGGCATGACCGCCAACGAGGTGGTCGCCGCCATCCGCCGCCAGAACGTCCAGGTCGCCGCCGGCGTGATCGGCGGGCCGCCTTATGGGGCCGGGGTCGAACTGCAATTGCCGATCAACGCCCAGGGCCGGCTGACCGATGCCGATCAGTTCGGCGAAATCATCATCAAGCGCAATGGCGGCGTCGTCACCCGGCTGAAGGATGTGGCGCGGATCGAGGTCGACGCGGCTCAGTACGGTCTGCGCTCGCTGCTCGACAACAAGCCCGCCGTCGCCATTCCGGTGTTCCAGTCGCCCGGCTCCAACGCCATCGAGATTTCCAATCGGGTCCGCGCCACCATGGAGGAACTGAAGAAGAATTTCCCAGAGGGGCTGGATTACCGGATCGTCTATGACCCCACCATCTTCGTGCGCGGCTCGATCGAGGCGGTGGTGCATACCCTGCTCGAAGCCGTCGCCCTGGTCGTGCTGGTGGTGATCCTGTTCCTGCAAACCTGGCGGGCGTCGATCATCCCCCTGCTGGCGGTGCCGATCTCGATCATCGGCACCTTCGGGGTGATGCATCTGTTCGGCTTCTCCATCAACGCCCTGTCGCTGTTCGGCCTGGTGCTGGCGATCGGCATCGTCGTCGATGACGCCATCGTCGTGGTCGAGAATGTCGAGCGCAACATCGAGAACGGCCTGGCCCCCCGCGACGCCACCGTCAAGGCGATGCGCGAGGTGACCGGCCCGATCATCGCCATCGCGCTGGTGCTGTGCGCGGTGTTCGTTCCCATCGCCTTCATCAGCGGGCTGACCGGTCAGTTTTATCGCCAGTTCGCCCTGACCATCGCCTTTTCCACGGTGATCTCCGCCTTCAACTCGCTGACCCTGTCGCCGGCTCTGGCGGTGACCCTGCTCAAAGGTCATGGCGCGCCGAAGGATGCCCTGACCCGGGTGATGGACCGGGGGCTCGGCCGCTTCTTCAACGGGTTCAACCGGGTGTTTCATCGCGGCTCGACCCGCTATGGCCGGGGCGTGTCCGGCATTCTGGGGCGCAAATCGCTGACCATGCTGGTCTATTGCCTGCTGCTGGGCGCGACCTATCTCGGCTTCGCCCAGGTTCCGCCCGGCTTCGTTCCGGCCCAGGACAAGCAATATCTGGTCGGGTTCGCCCAACTGCCCGATGGCGCGACGCTGGAGCGGACCGAAAACGTCATCCGCGCCATGTCGGACATCGCGCTGAAGGAACCCGGCGTCGAGAGCGCGGTGGCCTTTCCCGGCCTGTCGATCAACGGGTTCATCAACAGCCCCTCGGCCGGCATCGTGTTCGTGACGCTGAAACCGTTCGAGCAGCGCGCCACGGCCGACCTGTCGGGCTTTGCCATCTCGCAGCGGCTGCAACAGAAATATCTGGGGGTCAAGGACGCCTTCATCGCGATTTTCCCGCCACCGCCGGTTCAGGGGCTGGGCACCATCGGCGGCTTCAAGCTCCAGCTGGAAGACCGCACCGACCAGGGCTACGACGCCCTCGACCAGACGGTCAAGGCGGTGCTGGCCAAGGCCGCGACCACCCCGGAACTGGCCCGGGTGTTCTCCAGCTACAAGATCAGCACGCCCCAGCTCTACGCCGAACTCGACCGGACCAAGGCGGCCCAGCTCGGCGTCGACGTTCAGGACGTGTTCGATACGATGCAGATCTATCTGGGCTCGCTCTACATCAACGATTTCAACAAATTCGGACGGACCTATCAGGTGGTCGCCCAGGCCGACCGCCAGTTCCGCTCGCAGCCCGACGACATCCTGCGGCTTCAGACCCGGAACTTCGAAGGGCGGATGGTGCCGCTGGGCGCGCTGATCGACGTGTCGGAAACCACCGGTCCCGACAATGCGATGCGCTACAACGCCTTCCGCTCCGCCGACCTGAACGGCGGGCCGGCCCCGGGCTATTCCACCGGTCAGGCCCAGGCGGCGATGGTCCGGATCCTTGACGAAACCCTGCCCAAGGGCATGGGCTACGAATGGACCGAACTGACCTATCAGCAGATTCTGTCCGGCAACACCGCGATGATGGTGTTCCCCGTCTGTGTGCTGCTGGTGTTCCTGGTCCTGGCGGCGCAGTACGAAAGCCTGCTGCTGCCGCTGGCGATCATCCTGATCGTGCCGATGTGTCTGCTGTCGGCGATCACCGGGGTCTGGCTGACCGGCGGCGACAACAACATGTTCACCCAGATCGGCCTGTTCGTGCTGATCGGGCTGGCCTGCAAGAACGCCATCCTGATCGTCGAGTTCGCCCGCGAACTGGAAATCGGCGGCCAGGGAACCGTCGAGGCCGCCATCGAGGCGGCGCGGCTGCGGCTGCGGCCAATCCTGATGACCTCGTTCGCCTTCATCATGGGCGTGGTCCCCCTGGTCCTGTCATCGGGCGCCGGGGCGGAAATGCGCCACGCGATGGGGATCGCGGTGTTCTCGGGGATGCTGGGCGTCACCGCCTTCGGGCTGTTCCTGACCCCGGTGTTCTATGTCCTGATGCGCGGCCTGGAAAAGCGCCTCACCGGAACCGAAAAGGTGCATCACCATGTCTGATCCGATCAAGACGTCGCTGGCGGTGGCGCTGGCCGCCGCCCTGGTCTCGGCCTGCACCAGCCCGGTCGGGCCGCAGGAATCCGGGATCGGTCCCGTCTCGGGATGGGCCCGCCTGACCGGTGCGCCGGCACCGGCGGACGCCCCCCTGGTTTCCACCGCCGACGCCGAGGTCGAACAGCGTTGGTGGCGCCGCTTCGACGACCCGGTGCTGAACGGCCTGATCGTCGAGGCGCTGGAAGGCAGCAAGACCCTGCAAATCGCCAAGGCCCGGGTGGAGGAGGCGCGGGCCGCCCGCGGGGGAGCGCGGTCGCTTCTGTGGCCCGAGATCAGCGGCACCGCCGGGGGGCAGCGGGTCAATCAGGGCGTCTCCGGCAACGACAAGACGATCGGCCTCGCCGGTGCCGATCTCGAGGCGACGTGGGAACTCGATCTGTTCGGGCGCAATCAGGCCCGCGTCGCCGAAGCCACGGCCCTGCTCGACTCGGAGGAGGCCACCCGCCAGGGGGTTCGGGTCGGGCTGCTGGCGGACGTCGCCCGCAGCTATTTCGATCTGCGCAATTCCCAGCGTCAGATCGGATTGACCCGGCAGAATCTGGCCACCCAGACCCGGACGCTCGACCTGATCCGCGACCAGAGGCAAGGCGCGCTGGCCAGCGATTTCGATGTCGAACGGGCGGGGGCCCAGGTTTCCGCCACCGAGGCGCTGATCCCCGCCTGGGAGATCCGTCGCGACGCCGCCCTCAATCGGTTGAGCGTGCTGCTGGGCCATCCCCCCGGCAGCCATGACGCCCTGCTGGCGGCGGAGACCGGGGTCAAGCCGCTTGATCCGGGGATCGTCGTGGCCGCCCCGGCCAAGGTTCTGGCCGCCCGGCCCGACGTGCGGGCCGCCGAACGCCGCTTCGCCGCCAGCCTGTCGGCCAAGGACGCCGCCACCGCCGCGCTGTTTCCCAATATTTCCCTGACGGCGCTGTTCGGCGCCCAGGTCGCGACGCCGATGGAGGCGACGCCATGGGGGATCGGTCTCTCGCTGGCGCAGCCGATCCTCAATTTCGGTCGGATCCAATCGCAGATCGATGCCGCCGATGCCCGCCAGACCCAGGCCTTCCTGGCCTATCAGCAAACGGTGCTCGAAGCACTGGAGAACATGGAGACCGCGCTGGCGGGCTATGGCCACGAAGCCAGCCGCAACGCCGCGCTGACCACCGGCGTCGCACGGAACCGCAGGGCCGCCGACCTCGCCCGGCAACAATACGCCAACGGCTATACCGGCCTGCTTGACGTCCTGGTGGCCGAACGCGCGCTGCTGGAGGCGGAAGCCGCGCAAGCCGCCTCCGATGCCAGCCTGCGGCGCGATCTGGTCGATATCTATGCCGCGGCGGGGGGTGGCTGGAGCGACGGGGACGCGGCCCGGTGAACAAGAGCCCTGGCCCCCCTTCCTTTTCAAACAGAGGGGGAGGTCTGGAGGCGCCAGCCTCCAGGCGGGGCCGGGGCGGCAGCCCCGCTGAGGGCGGGAGCGGCCAACATCTCGTGGCCCCAAAAGAGGAACCCCGCGGGAGACGGATCTCGGCGCGGGGTCACTTCTTTGATGGGGCCTCCAGGACCCCGTGATTCCGGCACATGCGGCCGGCGGTAGAGTATCCAGCTATGTAGAAAGCGGCGGCACCAACTTTGCGGCGCCTCATTTCAAACCCGGTGGGGTCATATCCAACACGATGCCTTTCACACAGTGAAAACGATCGTCCAAGAGAAGCGCATCAACAGAAGTCGTTACTTTGTCGGGCCGATGGGGGATCTTTCCGATATCAGACCTCTTCTGTGATTTAAGTATCGCGCCACTTTCACCACGATGTCAAGCGATGACAAAGGCCGGATCGCCCTCCCCGCTCCGACCGCATCACACGTCCCCGCGCCGGCTCCAGACCAGGGAGGCACCCGGGGTTGATTCCGCCAGGAGGAGCCCCCTTATCCAAAGGATTATCGTCGGGAGGGCTCCGTCATGTTCGACCGTCTGCCTCTGGCCGCCAAATTGCTGGCCGCCTGCGCTCTTGTCGCTGTGGTCGCGATCACCATCACCGCCGCGGTTACGTTGTGGTATGCGGAACAATCAGCCAAGAAAACCCTGGAGGAGCAGGGGGCGCTGCTGACCGAAAGCCACGCCCACACCATCGCCGGCGAATACAGTGGCGCCCTTGAGGCGATCAAGACGGTGCGGGGCGCGATTCTCAGTGCCCGCGCCTCGGGCACCGCGACCCGGCCGGCGCTCGACCGTCTGCTGCACGATTTGCTGGTCGACCGGCCCGATTTCCTCGGCACCTGGGCCGGATTCGAGCCCAATGCCCTCGACGGCCAGGATGCCGCCTACGTCAACGCCCCTGGCTCCGACGCCACCGGCCGCTACCTGTCCTATTGGAATCGTGGCGGCGGAACGGTGGTGCGGGAGGCCCTGGTCGATTACGACCAGCCCGGCCCGGGCGATTACTACCAGATTCCCCGCCGGACCCGGATGGAGACGGTGATCGAGCCCTATCTGTATCGGGTCGCCGGCCAGGATGTTCTGATGACCTCGATCGCGGTGCCGATCATCGAGAACGGCACGGTGATCGGGGTGGTCGGCGCCGATCTCCGGCTCGACACGGTGTGGGATCGCCTCAAGACCCTGCGGCCGTTCGACACCGGGGCGGTCTATCTGGTGTCCAATGGCGGGCTGTGGATCGGCTATCACGATCCCGAGCAGCGCGCCAAGCCGCTCGAGTCCGCCCTGCCCGCGCTGGCCGCCGCCAAGCCGGCGATCCAGGCCGGACAGGTCTTCACCTCGCCGGTCTACCGCTCGCCCCGGCTGGGCCAGACCGTCCATGCCATGATCCATCCGGTCAAGATCGGCGCCGCGCCGACTCCCTGGGCCGTGGTCGCCGAATTGCCGACCCGCCCGGTCGAAGAGGCGGTGGCCCGGATCCACACCCTGGTGCTGGGCGGCGGCGGGCTGGTCGTCGTCGCCCTGCTCGGGGTGCTGTGGCTGACCATCGTGGTGGTGGTCCGCCGCCCGCTGGCCCGGATCATCGCCGTGATCACCGCCCTGACCGAGGGGCGGCAGGAGGTCGAGGTGCCGGAAACCGGACGTGACGACGAAATCGGCCGGATCAGCCGCGCGCTGGTGCAGTTCCGCGACACCAGCCGGGAAATGGCCCGGCTGCGCGACCAGCAGCGCGACCAGGACGCCCGCGGCGCGGCGGAGCGCCGCCAGGCGATGGCCGCCCTGGCCGACGCCTTCGAATCCTCGGTGCGGGCCGTCGCCCGCGACGTGGCCGACGCCGCCCGGGTGATGGCGGAAACGGCGGGCCAGATGGAGGGCAATGCCGGCAAGGCCAGCGCCTCGGCCGGGGTCGCGGCCGACGCCGCCGGTCAGGCCTCGGAGAACGTCAGCTCCGTCGCCGGCGCGTCGGAACAGCTGGCGGCCTCGATCCAGGAAATCAGCCGTCAGGTCGCGGCGTCGAGCGAGATCGCCCGTCAGGCGGTAACCGACGCCGAGGACACCAACCAGCGGATGGAGCGGCTGTCGGCCTCGGCCAAACAGATCGCCGAGGTGGTCGCCCTGATCGACGACATCGCCAGCCAGACCAACCTGCTGGCCTTGAACGCCACCATCGAGGCGGCGCGGGCCGGCGAGGCCGGCAAGGGTTTCGCCGTGGTCGCCAACGAGGTCAAGCAACTGGCCAACCAGACCGGGCGCGCCACCAGCGACATTCAGGGCCGGGTCAACGAGATCCGCGTCGCCACCGACGAGGCGGTCGCGGCGATCGCCGGCATCGGCCAGACCATCACCCGGATGAGCGGCATCGCCGCCTCGATCGCCGGCGCGGTCGAGCAGCAGGGGATGGCCACCCGGTCGATCGCCGGCAACGTCCAGGCGGCGGCCAGCGGAACCGCCCAGGTGCGGCAAACCGCGCTCGAAATCTCGCAGCGCACCGGCGACAACGCCCAGCTCGCCGCCCAGGTGCGTGGCTCGGCCGGCCGGCTGCAACAGACCTCGGCGCGGCTGGGCGAAGAGGTCGAGGGGTTCCTCGCCCGCATTCGCGCCGGCTGACCGCCGGTCCAGGCCGACCGGGTCGCGGGGGGGGGGGGGGGGTCGCCGTCCCTCCCCCCTTCTTCCGCCGCCCCCTGGACGCGGTCCCCCATCCAATCCATATGACATAGGACAGGCGGCCTAGCCGCCGCCCCCCCCCTCCCGGGCGGCCCGTCCGCCGCCCCGCGCCCCGAGTGCAGGCATGCCGACCGACCGCCGCCACCGCCGCCTTATCCGCCTGATCCAGACCGTGGTGGTGCTGGTCAGCACCGTCTGGCCGGTCGGCCTGTCGGTCTGGCCCCGCCCCGGTCAGGCGATGGCGGCGGTGTTTCCCCCCGGCGCCAGCGGCAACGCCGCCCTGTTCGCGGCGTGGCAGGCCGGGGCCGAGCAGGTGATGGCGTTCGGCGGCTGGCCCTGGGTGGTGCTGGTTCGCTCCGA
Source organism: Phaeospirillum tilakii (assembly GCF_042683125.1). Classification (NCBI taxonomy): domain Bacteria; kingdom Pseudomonadati; phylum Pseudomonadota; class Alphaproteobacteria; order Rhodospirillales; family Rhodospirillaceae; genus Phaeospirillum; species Phaeospirillum tilakii. Next base: position 39,227 of record NZ_JBHUIY010000007.1, on the reverse strand, counting down.
TGCGCCGGATTTCGTCGGCCAGCTCCATCACGCCGGGGCCTGGCTGGTGCTGCGGGTGCCGGCGGCGGGCGCGATCTGTGCGGCCGACACCCCCAGCCGTTCCCCTCTCACCCGGTTCCCCTGAGGCCGGCCGCCCCCGGCCGACCGCTCTCCCGACCGTCCAAGGATCGCCCATGCACGAAATAGACCGGATCCGCGCCACCGCCGCACAGGCCCTGACGATCTTCCTCTGGCTGCACGTCCCCCTGCTGGCGGTGACCGGCGCCCTCCTCGGCCAGAACTGGGGGCTGATGACCGCCGGCGCGGTGGTGCTGGCCGGGGCCGCGACGCTGGTCCGCCGGCTCGACGACACCGGCGAGGCCTGCCGCTCGACCATCGCCGTCGCCCTGATGGGGATGGTTGCCCTGATGGTCTACGCCTTCGAGGGCCATCCCTGGCAGATCGACATCCACATGTATTTCTTCGCCGCCGTGGCGATGCTGGTCGCGTTCTGCGACTGGAAGACCCTGGCGATCGCCGCCGTGATGGTCGCCCTGCACCATCTGGTGCTGAACGTCGCCTATCCCGCCGCGGTGTTTCCCGGCGGCGGATCGTTCGGCCGCGTCGTGCTGCATGCGGTGATCCTGGTGGCGCAGACCGTGGTGCTGGGATGGGTGGCGTGGCGGCTGAACCGCGCCTTCGCCCAGGTCGCCACCGCGCTGGGTCAGGCCGAGGAGGCCCGCACCGCCGTCGCCGCCGCCGCCGCCGAGCGCGAACGGCTGGCGCTCGACAGCCAGGGCCACCTGCGCGAGGAACGGCTGACGCTGGCGCGGCAGGTCCGCACCGCGGTCGGCGAGATCGCCGACGGCCTGTCGACCACCGCCGACGCGGCGCGCCAGTCCGCCCAGGACGTCGATCGGCGGATGACCGAGATCTTTACCCAGATCTCCGCCGCCAATGCCAGCATCGGCGACGTCCGCGTCAATGTCGAGACGATGGCGGCGACCACCGACACCCTGTCGCGCGGCCTCAAGGACGTCGATCACTCGGTGCGGACCTCGCGCGGGATGGCGGAAACCGCCGTGACCGAGATCGAGCGCACCAACGCCACGGTCGAGAGTCTGGCCGGCGCCGCCGACCGGATCGGCAATGTCGTCACCCTGATCAGCGACATCGCCAGCCAGACCAACCTGCTGGCCTTGAACGCGACGATCGAGGCGGCGCGGGCCGGCGACGCCGGCAAGGGCTTCGCGGTGGTGGCGGGCGAGGTCAAGAGCCTCGCCAACCAGACCGCCCGTGCCACCGAGGACATCGGCACCCAGGTGGCCGAGATCCAGTCCGCCACCTCCGGCGCGGTCGCGGCGATCCGCGAAATCGGCCGGATCATCGCCGAAATCGAGCAGGCGATCGGCGCCATCGCCCATTCGACCGACGCCCAGGGCGAGGCGATCGGCGAGATCCTGCACAATGCCAGGAACGCCACCGGCGGGGTCGAGACCGCCGGCGGCAGCGTCGAACGGCTGACCGCCCTGGCCCGCGACCTGGGCACGGTGGCCCAGAAGCGGACCCAACTGTCGATGCGGCTGTCGGAACAGGCGGGCGGGCTGGCCGAGCAGATCCACCAGTTCGTCGCCCGGATCGAGCAGGAAAGCCCGATTGCGGCCGCCTCCGCCTGATCCCGCCCGCCCCAAACTATGCCTATAACACTATATCATTTGACAGAATACGCGCCGTGTTGGCTATAAATATCGTCGTGCCCGACCGCCCGAGGGGCGGGCGGGTCCCGGGGGAGCATCCCCCGTCGTTCCCTCTTCATCCACCATGTCAGGCCGCGCGGCCCAGGGGAGGATCCCGATGAGCAACGGAACAACCGATCTCGAGGCGCTGCTGATGGAGCGGTCGCTGAGCGATCCGCAATTGCTGGCGGCGGCGGAAGCGGCGGCGGATTACCGCATCCTGCCGGATGCCACCGTGCTCAAGATCGGCGGGCAGAGCGTGATCGATCGCGGCCGGGCCGCCGTCCATCCGCTGCTCGACGAAATCGTCGCCGCGCGCAAGGCGCACAAGCTGCTGATCGGCACCGGCGCCGGCACCCGCGCCCGCCACCTTTATTCGATCGCCGCCGGGCTGAATCTGCCGACCGGGGTGCTGGCCCAGCTCGGCGCCTCGGTGGCCGACCAGAACGCGGCGATGCTGGGGCAATTGCTGGCCCGGCACGGCATCTCCTCGGTCGATGGCGCCGGCCTGTCGGCGGTGCCGCTGTTCTTGGCCGAGGTTCATGCGGTGGTGTTCAGCGGCATGCCGCCCTACACCCTGTGGATGCGCCCGGCCGCCGAGGGGGTGATCCCGCCCTACCGCACCGACGCCGGCTGCTTCCTGGTCGCCGAACAGTTCGGCTGCAAGGCGATGATCTACGTCAAGGACGAGAACGGGCTCTACACCGACAATCCGAAGACCGCCAAGCACGCCACCTTCATCCCGAAAATCTCGGTCGATGAGATGAAGGCGCGCGGCCTGCACGATTCGATCCTCGAATTCCCGCTGCTCGACCTGCTCCAGTCCGCCCGCCACCTCCACGAGGTCCAGGTGATCAATGGGCTGGTCCCCGGCAACCTGACCCGGGCGCTCGCCGGCGAGCATGTCGGCACCATCATCACCGCGCGTTAGGGGATCCCGTCATGACCGATACCGCCAACCGCATCAAACATGTCGCCTCGCCGCTCGCGCGCCAGACCCTGCTCGATGGCGACCTCACCCGGCCGATCGCCGGGCGGCGGCCGATCCCGATCCTGCCCTGGGTGCAGGTGGTGAAGATCGGCGGCCGCTCGATCATGGATCGCGGCGCCGAGGCGATCCTGCCCCTGGTGGCCGAACTGCGCCGGCTGCTGCCCGAACACCGCCTGCTGATCCTGACCGGCCCCGGCATCCGCGCCCGCCACCTCTACGGCGTCGGGCTCGATCTCGGCCTGCCGGTCGGCTCGCTCGCCCCGCTCGCCGCCAGCGAGGCCGGACAGAACGGCCACATCCTCGGCGCGCTGCTGGCGGCCGACGGGGTGTCCTATGTCGAGCATCCCACCCTGGCCAGCCAGCTGGCGATCCACCTCAACGCCGCCCGCGCGGTGGTCGGCAGCGCCTTCCCGCCCTATCATCACGCCGAATTCCCGACCTCGCGCCTGCCGATCCATCGCGCCGACACCGGCGCCTTCCTGCTGGCCGACGCGCTGGGCGCGGCCAGCCTGACCCTGGTCGAGGATGTTGACGGGGTGTTCACCGCCGACCCCAACGGTCCCGACGGCGGGCAGGCGCAGTTGATCAAGGACACCACCGCCGCCGCGCTGGCCCAGGGGCCGGCCACCCTGCCGGTTGACCCGGCCCTGCTGGAGGTGATGGCCAACGCCCGCCATCTGCGTCAGGTGCAGGTCGTCAACGGTCTGGTGCCGGGACGCCTCACCGCCGCCCTGCGCGGCGAGGCGGTGGGAACGATCATCCGCACCGGCGCGCCGCCGCTCTGAGACCAAGGCCAGACCTTTTGAAGGGAGGCGGAGTAATGTGGGCTCCGCCCACCCCCGCCAAGGGCCGCAAGGCCCTTGAAACCCTTTGATGGTCGGGCGCGGAGCGGCCTGTCAGCTTGGGCGCGGGCGTTGGCCGCGCGAAGGGCAAGGACAGGGATCCAAGGGCCTTGCGGCCCTTGGCGGGTGCGGGCAGAGCCCGCGAATGGGATGCCGACCTGACGCTCACCAGGTCGGGATGATGGTGCCGGCGAAGCGCCGCTCGATGAAGGCCTTGACCTCGGGCGAGCGGTAGGTGTCGATCAGGGCGCGCAGGGCGGGATCGTCCTTGCGCTTGGTCTGGGTGACGAACCACAGCCCCCACTGGGTGTCGGCGCCTTCGAGCAGCAGCGCCTTTTTCGGCTCAAGCCCGGCGCCGACCGCGTAATTGAGGGTCACCGCCGCGATCTCGACATCGTCGAGCGAGCGCGGCAGCTGGGCGGCATCGATCTCCTTGATCTTCAGCTTCTTCGGATTGTCGATCACGTCGGCCGGGGTGGCGGTGATGCCGACAGCCGGATCGACCTTCAGCAGCCCGGCCTGTTGCAGCAGCAGCAGCGCCCGCGCCCCGTTGGACGGATCGTTGGGGATAGCGACGCTGGCCCCGTCCGGCAGCGCGGCGAGGTTCGGGATCTTCTTCGAATAGATCCCGAGCGGCACCACGATGCTGCGCTCGACCGCGGTCAGGGCGTAGCCCCGGGTCTTGATCTGGTTGTCGAGATAGGGGCGGTGCTGGAAATTGTTGATGTCGATGTCGCCCTGGGCCAGCGCGGCGTTGGGCTGGGTGTAGTCGGAAAACTCGATCACCTTGACCGGCACCCCGGTACGCTGCTGGTGCAGCGTCGCGGTGTATTCGAGGATCTCGGTATAGGGGCCGGACGAAACGCCGATCCGGATCGGCTCGGCGGCGCCGGCGGGGACGGTCTGGCCGAGCGCGGCCAGGGTCAGCAACGCGGCCAGGATGGGACGCAGCAGGGTCATGCGGAGCGGTCCTCTCGAATCTCGGGATGAAACAGGGGCGGCTCAGGCCCAGACGGTGTCGCGCCGGTCCTCGACCCGCTTGGCCTTGTGGGTGGCGCGCGGCAGCGCCCCGGCGGCGAGGATCTCGACCCGCGCCCCCACCCCGGTCACCGCCTTGAGCCGGCGGGTCAGGCGGGCGGCGAGGTCCTCGACCGGCACCGCGCAGCCCTCGCGCCGCTCGGCCTCGACGGTCAGGCTGTCGAGATGGTGGTCGCGGGTCACCACCAGCCGGTATTCGCCGGTGAAATCCTCGTCCTGACGCACCAGGGCCTCGACGTCGCTGGGGAACAGGTTGACGCCCCGGATGATCAGCATGTCGTCGAGCCGGCCATGGACCCCGAGCAGGCGCTGCGAGGTGCGGCCGCAGCGGCAGGGCTCGGTGGTGAAGCTGACGATGTCGCCGGTGCGGAAACGGATCAGCGGCCGGGCCCGCTTCTTCAGCGTGGTCAGCACCAGTTCGCCGCGCTCGCCCTCGCGCACCGGCTCGTGGGTGACCGGGTCGAGCACCTCGGTCAGGATGTGATCCTCGGCCCAATGCAGGCCGTTCTTCTCCTCGCACATCCCGGCGCAGGAGCCGAAAATGTCCGACAGGCCGTAATAATCGTAGACCGAGGCGCCCCACAGCGATTCGATCCGCGCCCGGGTTTCGGGGATCGAGCCGCCCGGCTCGCCGGCGACGAAGATCCGCTTGACCGCAAGGTCGCGCGCCGGGTCGATCCCCTCCTTGCGCGCGGTCTCGCCCAGGTACCAGGCGTAGGACGGCGTGGTCCAGATCGCGGTGGCCTGGAACTGGCGCAGGATGGTCAGCAGCCGTTCCGACGGCACCGTACCGGCATGGATCGACAGCGCCCCCAGCTTCTGCGCCCCCAGCACGCAGGGGCCGCCGACGAACAGCGAGAAATTGAGCGAATGGCAATAGCGGTCGGTCGGACGCAGGCCGGACGACCAGAACTGCCGCGCCTCGTAATCCATCCAATCGTCGAAATCCTGGGCGGTGAAGGGCGACAGGGTCGGCACCCCGGTCGAACCCGACGAGGCCGAGACATAGACCACCTCGGACTCGGGCACGGCGGCGATGTCGCCCAGCAAGGGCACCGCCTGCTGGCGCTCGCGCAGGGTGCGCTTGTCGAGGAAGGGGAAGCGGCGCAGGTCGTCAAGGCTGCGGACGGACTCGGCGCTGACCCCGGCGGCGCGGAAGGCGGCGCGGTAATAAGGCGAGCCGGCCTCGGCATGGGCGAGGTGGCGCTTCAGCAGGTCGAGTTGCAACGCCCGCCATTCGGCGCGGCTCTGGGTTTCGAGCGTCGGCGCCCAGAAGCGTCGTTCGGCGGCGATATCGATGGTCATCGGGGGGAGGCTCCTCTGCGAGGAAACAAACGGACGGAACGAAGGGGGAGAACGCCGGACGGGCCGGTCAGCGCCGGGGCTCGGCGGCGCGGTGGCGGCGGTCGAGCCGGCGGGCGAAGCCGTCGCCCAGGCTCTGCACCCCCTGCACCAGCAGGATCAGCACCACCACCACCGCCGCCATCACCTCGCCCTGAAAGCGTTGATAGCCGTAGCGGATGCCGAGATCGCCGAGGCCGCCGCCGCCGACCGCGCCGGCCATCGCCGAATAGCCGATCAGGCTGACCACGGTGATGGTCAGGCCGACGGCGATGCCGGGCAGCGCCTCGGGCACCAGCACCTTGGCGACGATCTGGAGCGGGGTGGCGCCCATCGCCTGGGCCGCCTCGATCAGGCCGGGATCGACCTCGCGCAACGCCGCCTCGACCTGACGGGCGACGAACGGAGTCGCCGCGATCACCAGCGGCACGATCGCCGCGGCGGTGCCGATCGAGGTGCCGACCAGGGCGCGGGTCAGCGGGATGATCCCGACCATCAGGATGATGAACGGGGTCGAGCGGGTGGCGTTGACCACCAGCCCGGCGATGCGGTTGAACAGCGGCCGGGGCAGGATGTGGCCCGGCCCGGTCACCAGCAGCAGGATGCCGAGCGGCACCCCGAACAGGGTGGCGAGCAGACCGGACACCCCGACCATCGCCAGGGTTTCGGTCAGGGCGTCAAGCAACAGCTCGATCAGGCGCTGCGACACGGCCGAGAATCTCCGCTTTGAGGGATTTGAGGCGCACGTAATCGAGCGCCGCCTGAAGGCTGGCCTCGGCGCCGCCGACCTCGACGGTCAGGGTGCCGAACGGCGCGTCCTGGATGGTGTCGACCTGCCCGTGCAGGATGTTGATCGACAGGCCGAAGCGGCGGACCAGATCGCTCAGGATCGGCTCGCGCGCCGAGGGACCGGTGAAGGTGATCCGCACCACCAGCCCGGGCCCGGTCAGCGGGGCGTGGCGCAGCCGCGCCGCCACCGATTCGGGCAGATCGAGGCTCAGCACCTCGCGCACCAGCGCCCGGGTCACCGGGTGGGCCGGCTGGGTGAACAGGTCGAACACCCGGCCCTGCTCGACCACCCGGCCCTGATCCAGCACCGCGACGCGATGGGCGATCTCCTTGATCACCTGCATCTCGTGGGTGATCAGCACCACGGTCAGGCCCAGTGCCCGGTTGATCTCGGACAGCAGGGCCAGGATCGATTTGGTGGTTTCGGGGTCGAGCGCCGAGGTCGCCTCGTCGCACAGCAGCACCGACGGACGCGAGGCCAGGGCGCGGGCGATGCCGACCCGCTGCTTCTGCCCGCCCGACAATTGCGCCGGGTAGGCGTGGGCCTTGTCGGCCAGCCCGACCAGTTCCAGCATCTCATCGACCCGGCGCAGCCGCTGGCCCCGGGTCAGCCCGCCGATCAGTTCGAGCGGCAGGGCGACGTTGTCGCGCACGGTGCGCGACGACAGGATGTTGAAGTGCTGGAACACCATGCCGATGTCGTGGCGGGCGGCGCGCAGCGCGGCCCCCGACAGCGCCGAAATCTCGCGCCCGCCGACCACCACCCGCCCGGCGGTCGGCCGTTCGAGCAGGTTGAGGCAGCGGACCAGGGTGCTCTTGCCGGCGCCGGACCGGCCGATGATGCCGAAAATCTCGCCCTTGCCGATGGCAAGATCGATCCCGCGCAGGACGGGAACCGGCCCGGTCGGCCCGGGGAAGGCCTTTTCCAGGGCTTCGATCGCGATCACGCGCCCCTCCAGAAAGTCTATTTATCTGATGGGTTTTAGGCTATCTGGCGTTGACGCCCGCTGTCAATCATATTATCCAATAATCCACTCAATTGATCGATTGCTGGCGGACGGCCGGCGCGGGAGGAAACGAGGCATGGGACGCGAGATTCATTCGGTGGCGGTGATCGGCGGGGGCACGATGGGCAGCGGCATCGCCGCCGCCGCCGCCGCCGCCGGCTGGCGGGTGCTGCTGCTGGAGCGCGACCGCGAGGCCACCCGCCGCGCCCGCGAACGCACCCTGGCCCAGGCCCGCGACGCGGATGAACAGCAGGCGATCGACCGGCTGCTGGTCACCGGCACGCTCGACGAATCCCTGCGCGAGATCGGCGAGTTCGACTGGATCTGCGAGGCGATCGTCGAGGATCTCGACGCCAAGCGCGCTTTGTTCAGCCGGATCGAGCCGTGGCGGCGCGAGGGCTCGGTGGTCAGCACCAACACCTCGGGCATCCCGCTCCGCGCCATCACCGAAGGCCTGCCCGACCGGCTGGGGCGCGACATCGTCGTCACCCACTTCTTCAATCCGGTGCGGGTGATGAAGCTTTTGGAAATCGTCCCCGGCAACGACACCGACCCGGCAGTGGTGGCCAGCCTGTCCCGCTTCTGCGGCGACGTGCTGGGCAAGGGGGTGGTCCAGGCCAAGGACACCGTCAATTTCATCGCCAACCGCATCGGCTGCTTCTGGATGCTGTCGGGGCTGCATCACGCCCACCGCTTTCGCAACCAGGGGATCGGGATCGAGCGGGCCGACGCGCTGCTGTCGGCCCCGCTCGGCCTGCCGGCCACCGGGCTGTACGGACTGATCGACCTGATCGGACTGGACGTGATGGCGCTGGTCGGCCGCAACCTCGCCGCCAACCTGCCCGAGGGCGATGCCGGGCTGGCCTTCACCCGCTTCCCGGCCGAGGAAGCGGGACTGCTGGCGCGCGGCCAGCTCGGGCGCAAGAGCGGCGGCGGCTTCTACCGGGTGCTGAAGGGGGCCGACGGGCAGAAGAGCCGCGAGGTGTTCGATCTGGAAACCCAGCTCTGGCGCCCGCACGCCCCCGCTTCCCTCGCCCCCCATCAGACCGACGCCGCCGGCCTGCTGTTCGCCGACGATCCCGACGGCGCCTTCGCCTGGGCGGTGCATGGCGGCACCCTGCTCTATGCCGCCGACCTGCTGCCGGCCATCGCCGACGACATCGTCAATGTCGATCGGGCGCTGCGCTGGGGCTTCGGCTGGAAACGCGGCCCGTTCGAAACCCTCGACGATCTCGGCCCGACCCGGGTGATCGCCCGGCTGCGCGCCGAGGGGCGGCCGCTGCCGGCGCTGCTGCGCCTGCTCGAACAGACCGGCGGCGAGAGCTTCTACCGCGACCAGGGCCGCACCCATCTCGGCCTCGACGGCCGCTATCACACGGTCGAGGCCTAAGCCAAGGGGCGCGCCCCTTGGCAATCCCGCGGAGGGCCGTCCGGCCCTCCCCCCCCCGGGTTCGCGGGGCCGATGGCCCGGGGCGGAGAGCGCCGAGAGGCGGAGCCTTTCGGCTCTACCGCGTCAGCAGCGCGTCGAGCACCGCCTCGGGCCGATCGGCCATCAGCATGTGGCCCGCCCCCTCCAGCCGCGTCACCCGGGCGCCGGGAATCAGCCCGGCCAGCGCCTGCCCGGCCTTGGCCGGGCTCATCCGGTCGGCCCCACCCAGCAGCAGCAGGGTCGGCGCCCGCACCCGGGCGGCGGCCTCGGTGCCGTCATAGGCGTCGCAGGCGGCCAGCCCGGCGGCCAACGCCCCCGGCGGCGAGGCTTCGACCAGCCGGCGGGTCAGCGCGGGGGGATAAAGACCGGGCACGCCGCCCGCCCCGCCGCCATGGCCCCAGGCGGCGATCATCGCCGCCGCGCGGGGCAGATCGTCGCGCGCGGCGGCCAGCAGATCGGGATGAACCGGCATCCGCGCCGCCGCGCCGAGCAGGACCAGCCCACCGACCCGGTCGGGATGGCGGGCGGCGAGGTCGAGCGCGGCCAGCGCCCCCATCGAATGGCCGACCACCGTCGCCCGCGCCGCCCCGACGGCGGCGAGCAGTTCCGCCAGCCGGTCGGCGACGGCGGCAATGGTCGCGGGGGCCGTCCCGCCCGAGCGACCGTGGCCGGGCAGGTCGCAGGCCAGCACCGCGCAGCCGCGCCGGGCCAGCCCCCGGCTTTGCAGCGCCCACACCGAGTGATCGGCGCCGGCGCCATGCACCAGCAGCACCACCGGCCGGGCCGGATCGAACGGCACGCCGCCGGTGGCGACGAACACCCGTCCCGCGTCGAGATCGCACCACATCGCGCTTACCTCCGCTGGCTGGCGCGCAGGGCCTGGGCGAGGTCGGCGACGATGTCGTCGGCCGCCTCCAGCCCGACGCTGAGCCGGATCATGTCGGGGCCGACCCCGGCGGCGCGCAACTGGGCGTCGTCGAGCTGCTGGTGGGTGGTGCTGGCCGGGTGGATCACCAGGGTCTTGGCATCGCCGACATTGGCAAGATGGCTGGCGAGGCGCAGCGCCTCGATGAAGCGGCGGCCGGCCTCGCGCCCGCCCGCGACGCCGAAGGCGATCACCGCGCCGGCACCGTCGGGCAACTGGCGGGCGGCCAGGGCATGGTCGGGATGGTCGGGGCGCTCGGGATGGCTGACCCAGGCGATGCCGGGGGCCTCGGCCAGGAAGGCCAGCACGGCGCGGGTGTTGGCGATGTGCTGGCGCATCCGCAGCCCGAGGGTCTCGACCCCCTGCAACAGGTGGAAGGCGCTGGTGGGGGCGAGGCAGGCGCCGAAATCGCGCAGGATCTCGGCCCGCGCCCGCATCACGAAGGCGGCCGGGCCGAACTGCTCGACGAAATCGAGGCCGTGATAGCCGTCATAGGGCTCGGTCAGGGTGGGGAAGCGCCCGCTCGCCCGCCAGTCGAACCGCCCGGCATCGATCGCCACCCCGCCCAGCGCCACCCCATGCCCGCCCAGCCATTTGGTGACCGAATGCACCACCAGATCGGCGCCCTGCTCGAACGGCCGGCACAGCGCCGGGGTGGCGAAGGTGTTGTCGATCAGCAGCGGCAGGCCGTGTTGGTGCGCGATCGCGGCGACCGTGGCGATGTCGAGCACCTCCAGCCCGGGATTGCCGATGGTCTCGCCCAGCAGCAGCCGGGTTTCCGGCCGGATCGCCACGCGCCACGCGGCGGGGTCGCGCGGGGAGACGAAGCTGGTGGTGATGCCGAAGCGCGGCAGGGTGCGGGCCAGCAGGTTGAGGGTACCGCCATAGAGCGAGGCCGAGGCGACGATGTGCCCGCCCGCCCCCATCAGGGTGGCGATGGCCAGATGCAGCGCCGCCTGCCCCGAGGCGGTGCAGACCGCACCGACCCCGCCTTCCAGCGCGGCCAGCCGTTCCTCCAGCACCGCGACGGTCGGGTTGGACAGACGCGAATAAAGGTGGCCGGGCCGTTCCAGGTTGAACAGCGCCGCCGCGTGATCGGTGTCGGGGAAGACGAACGAGGAGGTCTGATGGATCGGCACCGCCCGCGACCCGGTGACGGGATCGGGGCTCTGGCCGGCATGCAGCGCCAGGGTATCGAGGGCGGGGAAAAAGGACGGACGGCTCATCGCGCGGCGCGACTCCCGGGGCGGGGGAAAGGGACACGGCCCCCGCCCCGACCACGCGAGGACGTCAAGGCGGGCGGACCGACGGCGCAGGATGGCGTCATGCCCGGCAAAAATCCATAAAAGAGTTGGATATATGCTCTGATCCGCCCGCGACCGCCGCCGGAAGACTCCGCCACGCCGGCCCCGACATTCAAAAGGAGATCTGAAACTGCTATAAAACCTTCCGTTGGTAGACAGCCTCCGTCGGGAAAGGGGAGGCATCGCTCCCCCGCACGGGGGAGGATGCGCAAGCGAAACGGGCGTTGGCCAGGGGAGAGAATCCGTCCGGATCAGAGTCGCTCCGGCGGTTTGGCGGCACCGCACCGCGCGGCCCGGGGAACGGGATGAAACGAGAGGACGGCGACGGCTGGACGCAACCGCCCCCCCTGGCGAACGGGCCGCCGCCGCTTGTCTCCATCCTGCCCCCCACGCCGCGCCAGAACCGCATCGCCGTCGGCACGATGGTCGCGGCGCTGCTGCTGTTCGCGGCGACCGCCCCGTTCGCCCAGCGCGATCTGCCGCCGCTTTGGGCGTTCCTGCCGATCTATCAATCGGCCTTCATCACCCTCAGCCTGATCGTCGCGTCGCTGCTGCTGTTCCAGTACCGGCTGACCCAGGGCGCGGGGGTCTTGTTCCTGGCCGGCGGCTTTCTGTTCAGCGCCGCGATGGCCGTCGCCCATGCCCTCAGCTTTCCCGGCCTGTTCGCCCCGGCCGGCCTGCTGCCCTCGGCCGGACCGCAAACCACCGCCTGGATCTATTTTTTCTGGCATGGCGGCTTTGCCCTGTTCGTGGTCGGACACGCGGTCTTTCACCACCGCCCGAGCCGGCTGTCGCCCCCGGGCCTGATCCTCGCCGCCCTGGCCCTGGCGCTGGGCGCGACCCTGCTGACCACCCTCGGCCACGATTCCCTGCCCGCCCTGATGAGCGGCAACCGCGACACCCCGGCCAAGATGGGGGTGGCGGTGCTGACCTGGGCAACCGGATTCCTGGCCCTGGGCCTGTTGTGGCGCCGCCACCCGCGCAGCCAGCTCGACCTGTGGCTGATGGTGATGCTGGGCGTCTGGATTTTCGACAGCGCGCTGGCCGCCGTGCTGAACCATGCCCGTTTCGACCTCGGCTGGTATGCCGGACGGATCTTCGGGCTGGTGGCGGAGGGACTGGCGCTGATCATCCTGCTGCGCGAGAACGGCGCCCTGTACCTCGAGCTGGCGCGGCTGCGGGCGCAGGAAAACCGCCACAGCGCCGCGCGACTGGAGGCCGGGGAAAAGCGGTTCGAGGCGACCTTCGAGCAGGCGGCGGTGGGGATCGCCCTGATGGGGCTGGACGGAACCTGCCTGCGGGCCAACCGCAAGCTGTACCGGATTCTCGGCCACGAGGGCGGCGCCCCGCCGCAGACCTCGGTCGGCAGCCTGCTCGCCCTGATCGATTGCGATCTCGACGCCGAGGTGATCCGGCCGATTCTGGCCGGCCGGGCCGAATCCCACGCGATCGAGACCCGCTTCCGCGACCGCGACGGCGTCCCCGGCTGGCTCACCCTGACGGTGGCGCCGGTGACCGGGGCCGAGGGGCGGCCGGATTATTTCCTCTGCGTGGTCGAGGACATCTCGCCCCGCAAGGCCGTCGAGGACCAGCGCCATCGGCTGGCCGAGGCGTTGGGACAGACCGCCCAGGCGGTAGTGATGATCGATACCGACGGCCGGATCGTCTATGCCAATCCCGCCTTCCTCGCCTTGACCGAATATCCCCCCGACGAGGCGATCGGGCTGCCGATCCGCCGCCTTGCCCCCGGCGACGCGGCCAGCCAGGCCCAGATCGACACGGTCCTCGACACGGTGCGGGCCGGCGGGCAATGGTCGGGAGAATGCCTGCGGATCAGCCGGAGCGGGCGGGTGATTCCGGTGCTGATGACCGTGGCCGGCATCCATGACCTGGGCGGCCGCCTGACCGGCTTCGTCTCCACCTATCTCGACATCAGCGAGCAGAAGCGGATCCGCGCCGAACTGGAGAGCGAACGGACCCTGTTGCGGACCCTGATCCACTCGATTCCCGATCTGATCTGGCTCAAGGACGTCAATGGGGTCTATCTCAGCGGCAATCATGCCTTTCAGCGGATGGTCGGCCGGTCGGAAGCGGCGATCATCGGCCGCACCGACCATGACCTGATGCCCGCCGATCGGGCCGATGCCTTCCGCGCCCAGGACATCATGGCGATCAAGGCCGGCGGTCCGATCTCCAACGAGGAATGGATCACCTTCGCCGACAACGGCCAGACCGCCCGGCTCGAAACCATCAAGGCGCCGATGATCGGACCCGACGGAACGGTGATCGGGGTGCTCGGCATCGGCCGCGACATCACCCGCCGCGAGCAGATGGAAGGCGCGCTGCGCGAAAGCGAGGAACGGTTCCGCACCTATGTCGAGGCGGCCCCGCTCGGCATCTTCGTCACCGACGGGGCGGGGCGCTTCCTTCTCGTCAACGCGGCCCTCGTCACCATGCTGGGCGGGAGCCGCGAGGACATCCTCGCCCGGACCATCGCCGAGCTGGTCGCCCCCGAGGATCGGGCGCGGATGTGCGACGACCTGCTCGGCCTGTCGGGCCGGGTGGACCGCATCGGCGCCGATTACCGCATGACCACCGCGACGGGGGCGCCACGCTGGATTTCGCTGTCGGCGGTGCGGATCGCCGCCGACCGGTTCGCCGCCTTCTGTCAGGACATCACCGCGCGCAAGGCGATCGAGGCCGAACTGGACCGCTATCGCCAGGGGCTGGAACAGGCGGTGGCCGCGCGCACCGCCGACCTCGAAAGCGCCGAGGCCCGGCTGCGGCTGATCCTCGAATCCAGCGGCGACGGCCTCTACGGCGTCGATGTCGAGGGACGCATCACCTTCGTCAATCCAGGGGTCGAGACCATCCTCGGCTGGCGGCCCGAACATTTGATCGGGCGCACCAGCCTCGAAATGCTGCATCACAGCTATCCCGACGGGCGCCCCTTCCCGCGCGAGGCCTGCCCGTTGCTCGAAACCCTGCGCACCGGCATCGTCGCCCGGTTCGACGAGGATTATTTCTGGAGCGCCGACGGGCGGCCGGTCCCGGTCAGTTTCTCGGTCCATCCGATGGTGCGCGACGGAGCGATCGTCGGGGCGGTGGTCAGCTTCAGCGACGGCTCCGCCCGCAAGGCGGCGGACGACGCCCGCAGGACCGCCCTGGCCGAAGCCAAGCGGCTGGCCACCCTGCGCCGCGCGTTCCTCGCCAACATGAGCCACGAGATCCGCACCCCGCTCGGGGCGATTCTCGGGCTGGCCGAAATCGGCGAACGCGGGACCTCGGACCGGACCGACCGGACCGCCTTTGCGCGGATTCGCGGCGCCGGCCTGACGCTCCAGGCGCTGATCGACGACATCCTCGATTTTTCCAAGATCGAATCCGGCAAGATGACGGTCGAATCGATCCCGTTCGAGCCCGGCGAGGTGATCGACCGCGCGGTCGAGATGCTGGCCCCACGGGCGATCGCCAAGGGGCTGCGCCTGATCGTCGATGAGGCCCCCGATCTGCCCTGGCGCTGCCTGGGGGATGCCAAGCGGCTGGGTCAGGTGCTGGTCAATCTGCTCAGTAACGCGATCAAGTTCACCCCGGCCGGGGGGGCGGTCACGCTGCGGGTCTGGCGCGCCGACAACCGCCTGATCCTGGCGGTGATCGATACCGGGATCGGCATCGCCCCCCAGGCGGCCGAGCGTCTGTTCCAACCCTTCGAGCAGGCCGACGGCTCGACCACCCGCCGCTTCGGCGGCACCGGCCTCGGCCTGTCGATCTCGCGCGATCTGGTGGCGCTGATGGGCGGAAGCGTCAGCCTCGACAGCGGGGTCGGCCAGGGCAGCACCTTCACCGTCACGCTGCCGCTTGCCGGGGCGGAGCCGGCGCCGCCCTGGCCGATCGACGCGCTGGCCCTGCTCGGCCTCGACGACGACGAGGCCGAACGGATGCGGCGCGCCCTGCCGCGCTCGCGCCGGATCGACGCCCCCGATGACGACAGCCCGCTGCTGATCGACCGCCGGGCGCTGGACGATCCCGCCCTGGCCGCCCGGCTGGCGGCGGACGCTGGCCGGGGACGGCGGATCGCGGTCCTGGTCGATCCGGGCAAGAGGGAGGATCTGGCCGCGCTGCTGCCCGGCGCGATCCCGATCGAACGGCCCCTGCGCCCGCGCCATCTCCGCCGCCTCGCCGACGAGGCCCCGCCCGGCCGCGATACGGTGGCGCCGAGCCGGGGACGGCTGGCCGGCCTGCGGGTGCTGGGCGCCGAGGACAATGAGGTCAACCGTCTGGTGCTCGACGACATGTTGCAGATCGAGGGGGCCCGCCTGACCTGCTTCGAGAACGGGCGGCTGGCCCTCGATCATCTGCGCGAGCAGGGCGCGGCGGCCTTTGACGTGGTGCTGACCGACGTGCAGATGCCGGAACTCGACGGCTATGATCTGGCGCGGGAAATCCGCGATTTTGCCCCCACGCTGCCGGTGATCGGCCTGACCGCCCACGCGATGGAGGAGGAACGGCGCCGCTGTCTCGAGGCCGGGATGATCGAACGGGTGGTCAAGCCGATCACCACCGATGCCCTGGTGGCGGCGATCCTGCGCCACACCCGGTGACGGGGGGGGGAGATGGGGGCGGGACTCCGGCCACCCGGCGACGCCCGCCGCCGCAGGCCATGCGCCAAAATCCCGTCATGGGACTGGACGGAATGCATAGAGCAACCAAAGATGGATGCCGCCCGCTTGCACGACGGGCGCCCGCAACCTACAATCATTGGATGATCATGCCATCGGCGGAGGCGAATCGTGTTGAGGCACCCAGGCGGCGATGAAGGACCCATGATTGCAAGCCGGCGCCAATTCCTCTGCGGCGGCGGCGCGGCGCTCCTCCCCCTGTTGGTGGCCGACACGGCGCTCGCCAAACCGGCGCCCCCCAACAAATGGGCCGCCCTACGCGGCCGCTTCTCCTTTCTGCCGGGGCTCACCTATCTGAATTCGGGGTCCGAGGGATCCCTGCCCACCGCCCTGCGGGCCCGCCTATCCCATCTGGTGACGGAATGGAGCGCCAGCCCGTCCTGGGCCTGTTTTTCCAGCCCCAATCTCGAACAGAGCCAAACCCAGAACCGCCGTCGCCTGGCGGAATTCGTCTCGGCCCCACCGGCGGATGTTGTCATCACCGACAACACCACGATGGGCTTGGCCATGGTGGTGCTCGGCCTGCCCTTCACGGCCGGCGACGAGGTCATCATCACCGACCACGAACATTACGCCCTGACGTCACCGCTCAAGGTCGCCTCCCTTCGCTCCGGCATCGTGGTCAAACAGGTGGCGATTCCCAGCCCCGCGACCTCGGCCGCGCAAATCCTTGACGTTTTCACGGCGGCCCTGACGCCGCGCACGCGCGCGATCTGTTTTTCCCATGTCAACTGGACCACCGGCCTGCGCATGCCGGTCGAGGCAATCTGCGCGTTGGGGCGCCAACATAACGTTCCGACCCTGGTCGATGGCGCCCATGGGCTGGGGATGATCGACCTCAACCTGCCCGCCCTGGGATGCGACTTTTATGCCTGTGCCGGCCACAAATGGCTGAACGGACCGCCGGCGACGGGCCTGCTCTACATCCGCGACGCCGTGACGAACCCCTGGAAACTGGTTCCGATCGTTTCGGAGGTCGCCGAGTATCTGGGACCGAAATTCAGCATCGCCGATGCCCTACAGATGCGTGGCAGCCCCAATGGCCCCGGTTTCGCGATCCTGGCGGCGATGTGCGATTTCTACGATGAGATCGGCAAATCCGCCGTTGAATCCCGCATCCTGTCGCTCGCGGCCACCGTCAAGGCCAGGGCGGCGGCCACCTGGGGCGAGGCCTGCGTCTACAGCCCATCCCCGGCGGTCATGGACTTGTCCTCCGGATTGTCGGCCTTCGTGCCCTCACGCGATCCGACGGCCGCCTATGACGCCGATTTTGTGCCGAAGCTGGCGGAAACCTTGATCAACAAACACAAGATCTGGGTGCGCGCGACGTCATTCCCCAGCCCTCCGGGCGCTCCCGCGCCCCGGATCAACACCCTGCGGGTGTCGACCAATATTTTCAACAATACCGCTGATATCGACCGTTTGTTTGCCGCCCTCACCCACGAAGTCGGCTGAGCCGGTTCGCCCGCAGGCAATCCGCCCCCCTGCCCCACCGGTGGGGGGGGGAACGGTTCCGCCTTGCCGGACAAACGAAAACGCCGCAGCGTATGAGGCTGCGGCGAGTTCGTTCAAGTTGGTTGCGGGGGCTCGCAAGCCCTTTCGTTATAACATCTGGCCTTCGGTGCCTCCGGAATTCCGTCGCCATGTCGAGAATTCCGACCAACTCGCCGCGTAATACCGCCCGCATGTCGCCACGCTTGTCGCCAGGGGTCAGCACCACCTCGCCCACCAGCGAACGGATATCCTCGGCCGCCTCCATTTGCAGTTCAGGATCAGCCAGGGCTTCCGCCAAATGCAGGACCCTGGCGCGATAGATCTCGGCGATGTTGGGATGAACGTCCGGCACATCCTCGGGGGCTTCCGCCAAACGGGCCAGGATTTCGGCTTTCTGGCGCTCCATATCCTCCATCCGGGCTTTCATCGACGGCTGGTACAAGCCATCCTCAATCGCGGCCATCATCCCGGCGATGCCACGTTCGATCTTGGCCAGCGCCCGATTGTCGATTTCCGCCTGAGCACGACGTTCATGGTTCTGACGGTTGAGCTCTTCCGCGAAAGCCCGCACGGCACTTGCCACGGCATCGGCGGAAACCAGCTTGTCGGTCAGCCCCGCCAGGACACGACGTTCGATATCGTCACGGCGCACGGTATGGCCGTTGGCGCAGGTGCCGCGACGGTACCGATTCAAGCAACCGTACCGGTCGCGTGTGATGATGCCGTATTGACCGCCGCAGCATCCGCAGGTCAGCAGGCCCGACAGCAGAAACGCCGGACGGCGCAATTCGTTGACATGCCGGGCGCGAGCCGCCCGCACGCCCCTGGTGGTTGCCTCGAACTGCCGTTCCAATTCGGCCTGACGGGCCCGGGCCGCCGCCCAGGTTTCATCATCGACGATCCGCAGTTCCGGAACTTCGGTTCTGATCCACTCTGATTCAGGGTTGATCCGCGAAACCCGCTTGCCGGTGGTCGGGTTCTTGATATAGCGCAAGCGGTTCCAGACCAGGACGCCGGCATAGAGTTCGTTGTTGAGAATGCCGGTCCCCCGGCAGACATGGCCACGAATGGTGGTGTCGCCCCAGTCCTTCGCGAACGGACCGGGGATGCCGTCGCCATTGAGGTCACCCGCGATCGCGCGCGGGCTTTTGCCGGCAGCAAACTCCCGGAAGATCCGCCGCACGATGACGGCTTCCGCCTCGTTGATTTTCCGCTCCCCGCGCACCGGCTCGCCATCGCTGTTGAGGCGTTTCACCACATCATAGCCGTAGCACAGGCCCCCGCCCGCCTTGCCCTTCTCGACCCGACCCCGCAGGCCACGATGGGTCTTGGCGGCAAGGTCCTTGAGGAACAGAGCGTTCATCGTGCCCTTGAGGCCGACATGCAGTTCGGAGATTTCGCCCTCGGCCAGGGTGATGATGCGAACCCGGGCGAAGGTGAGGTGCTTGAAGAGAATCGCCACGTCGGCCTGATCGCGACTGATCCGATCCAACGCCTCGGCCAGCACGATCTCGAATTTCCCGGCCTGGGCATCCTGCAGCAGGGACTGAATGCCGGGACGCAGGGTGATGCTGGCTCCGGAAATGGCCGCATCCTGGTAGGTGGCCCCCACCGCCCACTTCTCCCGCTCCGCCCGTTCCCGGCAGATGCGGACTTGGTCTTCGATCGACGAAACGCTCTGATTATCCGAGGAATAGCGAGCGTAGAGGACGACGCGGGTCATGAACGGCCTCCATTGTCTTCCTGGTTGTGCGCCCTGCCCTTCAGAAGAAGTTATCGGTGATTGTCATTTGACGCATTTTTCGGGATCTCCGCCCGTAGCCTCATGTGCTCACGCGCCAAGTGACGACCGATGGCTTCGGCAATGCGGCGAATATGCGGATCGAACGAGGCGGAAGTGTTGGTCCTGTTATCGTTGGCCGCGAGAGCGAGACGGCTTGACGTCTCCGGTTCCTTTCCTGGCATGGCGACACCTCTTCCCGTTTGTTCCAGGTCCAGGAAAAGCTTCGCCCGATAGCCCTAAAGTAAAAACCGCGCGGCCGCCCTCTCTCGCTGCATTTACACCGCATCTCACCCCGAACGCCTCGAACTCTTGCCCCAGCCAAGCTTATGCCGCTGGGTCAGTCTTCGTCAAAGACGGCGCCCAGGTCACGCCCGCCATAGAGGACTCGAACGAACGTCACAGTGTCGGAACCGACCAGGAAGGCAAGGGAGACTCTTCGCTCGAAGCCCACAACCCGTAGTCCCGGCACAAGATCATCCCGCCGCATCCCCCGTTCCGGGAGACTGGCAAAACCACGGCAATACGCTTCAATACGCTCGATATAGGCGAGCGCCCGCGCCGCGCCGGAATGCTCGGCAATAAAGAGATACATTTGGATCAGATCGTCCCGCGCCTCCGGCGAGAAGACGACCTCATGAGGCATTGCCATTCCCGTCGACGCGCTTGGCGTGGAGTGCCCGGATTTCATCAAACACCCGCTCGACCGGGATAGCCCGCTCCGGACTCGTTTGGATGGCGACCGCCACCGGCACGACCTCCTCACGCAACCATCGGTCCACTGCCGCGTCTCGCTCCTGTAGCGCACGCAGGCCAGCGCGGATCACTTCGCTGCTCGTGGCATAGGTGCCCGTGGCAACAAGGCTGTCGATGTAGCTCGCCTGCTCACGGGGCAGGCTGAATGTCCGTTTCTCGGCTGCGGCCATCACACACCTCATCCAGGGAATCCAGGCAATAGTATGACTTATTCATACCGCATGCCAAGGTTTTCTATCGGCGAATAGCCAACCGTAAAACCGCAACGACGAGGTCTACCGTTTCGGTTCAGCCAGATGCAGGCACCTATGCCATGCCAGATACCGTTGATGATCGAAAGTAATCCCTGGCAGAGTCCACCCCTCATCAATCGCTAACGCCGTCCGATCCGCCAGGGAAAAAGTGGCCGCGAACAGAATCGTCCCATCATCGGCGAAACTGATGAGACCAGCGTCGAAGGCTGCGTCGAGATGAGCCGCGAGCAACAGCCCGTTATGAACATCCAGGCGCTCGGCATCCGTTTCACAAGCGGCCCAGGGTTTGATGTGGCTGGCACGCAGCAAGCGACCATCGGTCACTCCAGACAACGGGCAGCGACCACCCCAATACTCGATCAGAGCCGCACGGAAGATATCTTGTCCAACGCGTTGAATCACCAAACGCTCGGCCTCGGTGCTTTGGGGCAGAGACATCGTTCGCGCCTTGAACTGGCGCAAAGGCAAATCGGGTAGGCTGCTCGCCAACCGATAAACATGGTTGAGTGCCGCGTCCAGAGAGGTCGTGGTGGGAAGCAGGAAAGCGGCTGCGCCCGGAGAAGGCACCCCAACCGCCCGAGACAAATCGGTCAGCTCCGCGATGACCCCGGTATGCTCCAGCGCCAGCAGCCACGGACCGTGCTTGGAGATCCCAGCGATCCAGATGTCGCCCTGGACGGTGGTCGAGGCGAAACCCAGCCAGCCGCCGGTTATTCCTCGTTCGAGCCGAAAGCCGTTATCAAAGGCCGCCTTCTGCGCCTCAGTGCGTACCACGAAGCCGGGCGGGTTTTCAGGAGTCATGTCGCGAGGTCCAACCCCAGCAACCGTTCTTCGGCCGGAGCGCCCCGCAGTCTCACCGGCGTCCACGGGGGATCCCGAAGCTCCTCAGGCGGCGGGGTCGTCGTTGTGACGATATATTGAAAAAGCGGTTGCCCCAACTGCTCCGGCAAATCCTTCACGAACCGGAAAAGTCGATAGTAAACCTCGATGTCGAGATCTGCGGTCCGTGGACTGTCGTGAATAAAGAAAGGTGCGATTTGAGCGTCTTTCTCAGTACTGAGACACAGAGCCGTTAGATCGAATGCCAAGATCCCGATGCATTCGGTGCCGGGCGTCTGGCGCAGTCCACCCAGGCGAACTTCCGGCTTCACTCCATCGCCAGTTAAGCGGACACTGCCGGAGGCTTCACGTCCAACAAGCTCGCGAACGACATGGTCGAAGATGCCTGAAATCTTCGTGAAAAGCTGCTGCTTTCGGCCGCGAAAGAGGGTCCGTTGCTCACGCTTGTCTTCAATTTTGTTAATAAGGGAATCAAGGTCTTCTCTTTTCGATGCATACTGCTGAAGCAGTTCCGCATAGCGGTCGGCATCGTCGACCATACGGCGCGCTTGGTACCAGGAATCCCTACGGGCATCGCGTGCTTCCTCGATCTGCCCTAACCGCGCCTCAAGGGTGGCAACCGCCGTCTGGGCCTCTTTATGCTCCTGCTCCATCGTGAAGATATTTTCCCGAAGGGCGGTAAGGTCTGCTTGTACCTTCTCCAGCCCCAGGCGATGGTTCTCCCGTTTCTGGCGGATGGATTCGAGGTCAGCCAGCTTGTGGGAAAGCTTGCAGCCTTCCGCCAGCACACGATCGATCGGCTCCTCACAAATCGGGCACGATGGATTTTCCTCCTCGTCTGTTGAGAGGACGAGCCCAACGACCTCATTCCTCATGCGATCGAATGTTTTTTTCTTTTCCTCCAACCGCCCTTTCATGCCAGCAAGGCGCTCACTGAGGCTCTTCTCTTTCGCCTGGGCCTCCTTGAGTTCCGCACGAAGCGGCTCTGGATCGACAATTTCGCAGCTCGGAGAAACACGAGCAACTTCCGCGAACTTCTTGCGCGCCGTCTGTTTCAAATCCTCCGCAGCGAGGGGACCGTCCAACTTCGCTTTTTTCATTTCCAAGGCGATGGCAAGGCGGTTTTTCTTCTGGTCCGCTTCCCAAAGCCGGTGAGCGATCTCTTGCTTGACCTGATCGCGTTCGGCTTCCATCGCCTTGATTTCATCGCTGAGAGCCCGTTCTTCCGGCGTGATCGCCTTCAGGAAAACACGCAGGGCAAAGAACTTCGCTTCGTCGGTCGCAAGGCTGCGGGCAGGAGATTCTGACCGCGAGGCCGCATCCCGCCATTCCTGAACCTTCTTGAAATCGCACTCCTGGTCCCGGCTCAACCACGCCAATTCGGTAAGCCACACTTGCCCGCCAGGAATCAGGGCGATGCTCTCGGGCGTGAAGAAGGCGTTCTCCACGGCTGTGATGAAGGGTTCCATGCTGGTATGGCTTCCCTCGCCCGCGGCAATCGCGTCGAGGTTGCCGTTCGCCACCGCAACATGCCGCTGGCGTTGCCCGAGGGGCCTCACCACGGCCCAGCAGATTCCGTCAAGCATGATCTCGGCACCAACCAGTCCTTCTGGGAATTGAGTGCCGATGGCGTCCCGCAGCTCCTCGGATGCAAAACGCCTCTCGCCAAGACAATACCGGATCAGTCGGCACAGGAGGGTCTTGCCGCTGCCGTGACCGATGACACCATCCTGCTCTCCCGTGGTCTCGCGGACGCTGAGCGACCAGACAATGTTGAGACCGGGGTGAAAGGAATAATCCCGGAAAGGGGATGTCCCCGGTTCCCGCCAGATTGCCAACCTTCGGACCCACAGACGTGGCTGAGACCTCTCGAGGTCTGGCGCAAGGGAGAACTGGCCGCCAAAAAGATCATCAGGCTGCTTCGGCATTCCTCCACCTGTCGAGTTGGGGTGAGAACAGGTTTATGATCTCTGCCTTGTCGCCGATCCGGCGCATCGCATCCCATGTGATGGCGGCCCGGCCGGCCGCCCAGTCTCCGGGCTGTTGAGTACCAAGGTTGTCGCCCGCTCGCCAATTGCCAGACGCATCATCGAGCCACCTGCGACTGCGGAAATACCGAACAGCGGCTCCCCAATGCCCGGCGAGTTCCGCATTATCGGTGGTGGGCCCAGCTGCCTCGCCGCCGATGACGCGCCCCCAGTCTGTCTTCTGGTCAGCCTCCAGGTGCGGCCCCAGCAAATAGGGTTCCAGCGCCAGAAGGACGGCAAGACGGACTCTTTCGGCGGGCATGGGCCGATCCATGGCCTCGAGGACGGCGAGCAACACCTCCATTGTCTCGCCGCGCGGGTTCGACATGGGACGCGCCCAGGCGCCGTCCACGACAGAACTCATAATCGGCAAAGGCCGTGACTGCCGCACCGGGGTAGGAAGAGAAACGACGATGGGCGGAGATGTGTCGTGGACGGCGCCACACTCCAGCCGGTCCCAGGCGGCGAGGACCAGACGGGCGGTGCGGTACTCGCCGAACCTGCGGATCTCGTTGGTTTTCAGACCCCGGAAGGTTTCGGAGGGGTAGTCCGCTCCCCTGACCTCGGCGGGGTCGAGGATGAAGCGCAGTTCGTCGCGGGTCAGGCCATAGGCGCGGGCGTACCAGGCGTCGAGCTCGGCGCGCAGCAGGGCACGGCGTTCCTCGTCCCAGGCGAAGGGCGGGCCGTCGAAACCCAGGTCGCGGGCGAAGGGGGCCATCGCCCGGCTGGTGTAGGTCAGTTCCAGCACCTGAGGGACGATAACGGCGAGGTCGGCCTCGGTGTAGGTGGAGGGAGGAAGAATGGGGAACTGGGCCAGATAGCCATAGGTGAGATGTGTTCCGCCGACCTTCTGCCTGGCTACATAATCAAGGACCAGACTGCTCAAATTTCCGAGAAGCGCGGTAACCAATCGCGGTGCGGCGGTGGTGAACATCAGGGGGGCAGTGTGCCCCACCGCAACCCTTGGGGTGACGGATGCTATCACCGTCCGTTCGTCGGTGGCGCGACAGATATCTCGCCATCCCATCAACCAGTCGCGGGTCCAGCCCTTGGCGGACAGGCGATCCCGAACTTCCCGTTCCGGCACCCAATAGCGGGGGGTGGGTTCGAACGACGGGTCGGCGTGTTCGGCCGGGGTGGCGTCGCGGCATTCGTCACCGTCGTAGGTGGCCCAGCGATGATCGAAATGGTGGATCATCTTGGCTTCGTAGAGAGGAACATAGCGGTCGGCCGGCCGGGTGGTTCCCCCACCGACCAGGGGCAGGTGGAGGCCGTCACGGCCGCCATCGAGCGGCAAGGCCGCCTGCGGGGGGCGAAAGCCGGCGGCCGACACCCAATCGGTTCCGTCGCGAACATACCCCGCCGCCGTCAACTGACCGGCGGAGCGGAACAGCCCGCTGTCGTTGGCCATGTGAAGCATAGCCATAAATGACCCCCCCCAAGGATTGCCGGCCGGCCCCTTGGATTCGTCAATCAGCACCGAGACACGAGAATAGATGCGGGCGGTCAGGGCGGCATCGGTTTCAGTCCGGAACACCGGGGTAGTCTTGGTGTTGGGGTTCAGGCGTTCGATCGTCGGCCGATCCAGCCGGAAATGACGACGGCGGTCAGCGAAATCCTCCATGGTACGGGAAAAGAAGCTGAAATCGGGCGCCTCCGGTCCTGTTCCAGCGTCGCAGGTGGTGATCAGGCTGAATTTGAAGCGAGCATGGCCGATCCGGTCGAAGAACCCCATGCCCGTCTGGAAGTCATGCAGGCTGACCAACCGCCGGTTTTCGATCAATGCAGCGAAGAACGGCGCGGTGGTGGCGTCTGTGGCGATGCCGGTGGGGACGACCAGACCCGCGCGGCCGCGCGGGCTGGTGAGGCGGGTGAACAGTTCGGCGAACAGGGCGTAGGTGTTGACGTCGCCGCGCCCGGTCAGCGGAAAGCGGCCCCCGTCCTCCTGCGGCACCCGGGCGAACACCGAGGCCGCCTCGGCGACGCGTTTTTCCGTCTCGAAGGCGGCGAACAGGCGGCGGTCGCGCGAATCCTCGGGGGCGTCGGCCAGGGCCTTGATCAGGCGGCCACGAGCGGCGGCGGTGGGGGCCTGGGCGATCTCGGGGGCACGGGCGGCGAAAAATTCCTGTTCCTGCAGCTTGATCCGCTCCCACGGCGGATTGCCCAACACGACATCGAAGCCACCGGCCTCGAACATTTCGGGAAACTCCAGCGGCCAGTGGAAGGCGCGGGCCTCGGCGGCGAGGTCGAGCGCGCGGGCCATCAGCGGCGGATGGACCTGATGCCCGGCCAGCACCTGCCAGAGATGGCCGCTGGTCGGGATGGCGACGGCGGTGTGGCTGGCAGGAACCCCGCCGGTCTTGGCCGTCAGGAAGGCGGTGACGTAAAGGTCGCAGGCCTGCTTCCACGCCCAGGTACGGGGATCAGCGCGCGTCGCCTCGAAGCGGCGGCGTTTGTCGGCGATCTGCTCGGGGCTGTCTTCGGGCAGGATGCGCCAGTCGAGGTTCAGCCGGGCCAGGGGCGGCGGCGCCGGCATCGACCAGCCCTGCCCGCCGAGGGCCAGGGTGCCCTGTCCCTCGCGCTCAGATCTGTTGCGTTTGGCGAAATGCCGGGCGGTTTCCTTGTCGTCGCCGGTCAGCGGCTTGTAGGCAGCATCGGGAATGCCCTGGCGCAGGACATCGAGATCATAGATTCCGAGCAGGCTGTCGCCGCAACGGAGGTTGGCATCCAGGAATCCAAGCGGCTTGCCCGGCTCGACCGTTTCGATCCACAGCGCCACCTTGGCCAGTTCGATCGCCATCGGGTTGCGGTCGACGCCATAGAGGCAGGAGCGGGCGACATCGCGCAGGGCATGGCGGTATTCCTCGGCCGACGCGACCCCGCCGGCCCGGTGGCGGGCGATCCGAGTGGCAAGACGGCGGGCGGCGGCGAGCAGGAAATGGCCGGAACCGCAGGCGGGATCGAGCACGCTGACCTTGAGCAGGGCGGCGACCGGATCCGCTGCCTCGGCCTCGACACGAGCCAGCACCGGGTCAAGCGCGCTGTCGAGCAGGGTCTGGACCAGGGAATCGGGGGTGTAGTAACTGCCGCTGGTCTTGCGGGCGTGCCCCTTGCTCTCGGCGCCCTCGGCAAAGGCAAGCTTGCGCCCATCCTCGACCAGCAGCGGATTGAGCTCCAGCAGGCTTTCGTAGACCGAGCCCAGTTCCTCGGTCTCCATGTCGCGCCAGTTGACCGGGGCAAGTCCATTGCCGTCGCGCAACCAGGCGAGGTGGAACATCGCCGTCATCAACGCCCGGTTCGACAGATGCGCCGAATCGAGATCCGGCATCACATCGGGCGCGAACAGCCCGCCCAACGCCGGCAAGGCCAGGCGAGGTTCACCCCGGGCCAGCGCGGCGAACACCACCCGCAGGCCCTGCCACTGGTCACGGTGCCCATCACGGGCAGCCCGACGGATGGCACGGTCGCGCAGACGCGACAGGGCATAGCCGCCGGCATAGAGCCGCCGCGCCGCGGCTGGGGCCTCGGGCGGATGCAGCAGGCCGCGGTCCTCGGCGACCAGCAGGAAGATCAGGCGATAGACCAGCCGCAGCAGTTGGCCGAAGAAGGCGGTGCGCGGCAGAGCGCCGTCCTTGACCCGCTGGCGCAGATCGGGCGTGTCAGACAGGAAGCCGGATCCCAGCGCCAGCAGCGCCGCCTCGACCCCCTCGCTCAGGCGCTCGCGCGCGGCGGCCCCTTCCTTGCCCCCGGCGTCGCGCCAGCGTTCAAGCGCGCAATCGGTGGGCAGCGTGCCCGCCTTGCCGAAGCGGCTGGCGTGAATCAGCAGCCACAATGCACTAAAATCGGCGAAGGCATCGGCCTCGAACATCCGGGCAAGGTCGGCTTCGATGAAGGCCGGACGGGTCAGGCTGTCATTGTCGCGCAGCAGCCGCAGGCGGTCGCCGTTGCAGCATAGACCCCACAGCGAGTCCGGATCGGCGTTGAGCCAGTCCTGCGCCGCCGAGGCGGCCGACCGTCGGCGTCCGTCGAAGGCAAGGCTGGGACTGGCCTTGTCGAGCGGATCGGTGGGCGGCACCACCACCACCGGCAGCCGACCGCCCAATCCTTGCAGTGTCAGCGGATAAGTGCGACCGTCCCGCTCGCGGTGGCCGACCCGATCGAGGTCGGACACCTCGAACACCTCGCGCAGCAGGGCTTCGACGAAGCTGGAGGTGGCCGCCAGCGAGGGGGTCGGGCTGGCTTTCAGATCGGCATAGAGCGCTTGGCCGATGCGGAAGAAGCGGGCGACCTCGTCGCGGAGGTTGAGGCCCTTGCGGATGCCGTAATCGGTCTCGGCCTGCTGAGGGGCGGTGCGGGTAGAGATCCGGGTCAGCATCGCCGGAGCGATCAGGGCGCCCTCGACGGTGAGAGCGTCGAAGGCGGTGGTATGGGGGTGACGGGGGCGGCGCATCAATCACACTCCCGCCGGAACCAGGACGAACAGGCCGATCACGTCGACCGGCAGCACCGGGGCGACGCTGATCCGCGCCGAACCGGTCGCGGCGGCACGGACCCGGGCATGATCCTCGGCAAGGGCCTGAGCGCGGTCGTGGGCATGGGCGGCGAGGATGGTGCCGCGCGCCGCCGTCACCCGCTGCATCGCCGCCGTCAGCAGGCGGGCGCGGGCGGAGTCGAGCAGATTGCCGGCGGCCTCCCCCTCCAGCAGGGCACGGGCGACGTCACCGCTGGCCACCGGGTTGGGATCGGTTGCGGCGAAGGCGAGCGCCTCGGCTTCCTCGACCAGCAGCAGCCGCTCCCGGCGGCCACGGACGGTCAGGGTGTGGCGCAGGCGCAGGATCAGCACGGTGGTCATCACTGTGACGGCGGCGCTGCTCCACGCCCCCAGGCGCCCAAGCGGCGGCACGCTGACGGCGCCGGGATCGAGCGCCGATTCCAGCAGTGATTCGGCCAGAATAGACGGCAGCGGATGGCTGCGGCTGATCATCTCGGCCGCCGGGGGCGCCGGTTCCTCGAAGGCAAGACGAATCGTGTTCTCCAGGCCACGCGCCGCCAGACGTTCCGTGACCGTGGCGGGAAGCGCATGCAAATGGGCGCGGATGCGACCGTTCGCAGCGATTTCCAACGGCGCGTTTAGGCGACTCATCGCCCGCTCGACGAACCGGCGGACGGCATCGGGGCCACCCAGCAACTCCCGCCACCGCTTCCATTCCGGCGCCACCGCCTCCGGCTTGATGGCGTTCTGAGCGAAGCGGGCGCGGGATCGCTTTTCACCCTCGGCAGCGTCGCGCCACGTCGTCTCGACCTCGGCCGCGGCGGCGGCCAGGCCGAAATCGAAGCTGAGCTGCTGGCGCTTGCCGCCGTCGCGCAACAACACCGCATTCATCAGCGCCCCGGTGATCGCGCCGCGATCCTCGGGCAACGGCACGGTCACCCCGGTCGCGGAGCGGATCGAGGCCGCCTTGCGCAGGATCACATCGAGCACCGCGCCGTCGATGGCGCTGTCCGGCGAATAGAGCAGCACCGACCGCACCAGGGTCGCCGGCTGGCCGAAGCGGTCGACCCGGCCTTCCCGCTGCTGGTGGCGAGTGGGATTCCACGACAGGTCATAGTGGATCACCGTGTCAAACAGGCCTTGCAGGTTGATGCCTTCGGACAGGCAGTCGGTGGCGACCAGCAGGCGCTGCTCGGCATCGGCCATCTCTTCGACCCGAGCGCGGCGCTCCTCGGACGGCAGCGCCCCGGTGACCACCTCGATCCGCAGCTCGGGAAAGGCTTTGCTCAATCCGGCGGCGACATAATCGGCCGTGGCGATGAAGCGGCAGAACACCACCGGATTAGCGCCACCGGCCACCAACGGCTTCAGCACCTCGATCGCGGCATCACGCTTGGGGTCCGCCGCCTTGAGCAGGCGTTCGGCCCGGGCCACAAGGGCCGCAAGCGGGCCTGCATCGTCGAGACCAGCTGCCGGCTCGACGTCGAGAGCCTCGCTCTCATCACCGTCATCGTCAAATACCTGCCCTTCCAGCCGATCAAGGTCGCTGGCCAGACGGTTGCGCAACGCCGATGCCGCGGCAGCGGGCGAGGACCCGACGCAGCGCATCAGCGCCAGGGTGCCCCAGAAGGCCAAACGGCGTCGGCGTTGGTCGGGCCCGGCCCCTTCGACCACACCAAGGCAGTACTCCAGCACCGCGTCATGGAACGCCCGATGTTCGCGGGTCAGCGCATAGGATCGTTCGGCGCTCTCGTGACGGGGAAAGGCCCGGTCTTCCCCCCAGTCGCGGCCGGTGATATCGGCGCGCCGCCGCTGGACGAAATGGTTGGCCAACCGGACGCGGACCGACTCCGCCTCCAGCCCCTGGCCGGAGAAACCAGTGTCGAGCAAGCCGAGCAATCGGTCGAACGCCGCAGCGTCGCCGCTGTGCGGGGTCGCGGTCAACAGGATCAGATGGCGCTCGGGATCGGCGCTAAGGCGGCTCAACAGGTCATAGCGCTGCTGCCGCCCCTGATGGGTGCCAACGCAGGCATGGGCCTCGTCGACCACCACCAAACCGGGGCAAACGCGAGCGAAATTCTCCCGTCGCCGCTCGGCTTTGATGTAATCGAGGCTGACCACGGTGAACGGGTGGGCATCGAACAGGGTTTGCGAAGGGGCAAGGCCGCGCTCCAGCCGCGCCGCCGAGGCGGCGGTCACCGCGACCGCGTCGATGTCGAACTTGGTGGCGAGTTCGGCGGTCCATTGCTCGACCAGATGCGGCGGGCACAACACGGCCAAGCGGTCGACCTCTCCCCGGTCGATCAACTCGCGCAGGATCAGCCCGGCCTCGATGGTCTTGCCGATGCCGACGTCGTCGGCGATCAGCAGCCGGACCACCGTCTGGCGGAGCGCCATCAGCAAGGGCACCAACTGATAGGCCCGCGGCTCGAACGACAGCCGGGCCGCCGAACGGAACGGCCCCGCGCCTCGCCGCAGCGACATCCGCAAGGCATCGGACAGCAGGCGGGCCGCGTCCTGGGTGGCGATCTGGTCCAAGCCCGGCAGGTCGAAACTGGCCGGCCGCACCGGCTCCGTTTCCAGCGCCGGATCAAGAATCTGCACGTCGGCCTCGGCCCCCGACAGCGGCCGCAACATCAACCAGTCGGTTTCCGGTGAGGGCAGAACCACCCATTCCCGCCCCCGGGCCTGGACAAGATCGCCGGGGGCGAAAACATTGGTCATGACGTCATCCCCAGCAGATCAAGCAGTGGTTTTGGCGGGGTCTCGCCCGGCTGCTCAGGCAGGTCGACCAGGGTGAAGCCGAGTGCCTCAACCGCCGCAGACAATCCTCCTGGCGGCTGACCGACGCAAGCGGCAACCAAGGCCGCCCTCCAGACCAGGGCGAGCGAACCATCTCCGACCTGAAGCGGGGTGGAATCGGGAGCGACCACCCCCCACCGGGCCAGGGCCGCGCGCCAGGAATCCCCATGATGGTCCTTGGGGGCCGGCTTGACCGGGGTGACGCTCGACCGGGCCAGACGCAGCAACAGGATCAGCAGATCGCGATCGTGGCGGTCGATCAACTCGTGATCCGGCTGGTTGAAGTAGGACAGCAGGCAGCGGTAGCAGGCCTTGACGCAGGCCGCGTCAGGGTCGTCAACCAGCAGGTCCGGATCGGCGGCGGCGATCGCCGCGTCGATGTTGGAAAAGTGCATCAGCGCGAGGGCGGCGCGCGCCACCTGCGCCAGGGCGTTGTTCTCCACCCCCAGCCGCCCCAACACGCCCGCACCGCCTTCGGTCGCCTCGAAGGCCAGGATCGCTTTGCGGCGGTCGCGCGACGGCACCGGTTCGCTCAGAGTCTCGCCTTCCTCGAGCTGGAAGACCAGATCGAGGCCTCGCGCCAGGGCGTGCTGGAGTGTCGCCATCGTTGCCGGGGCCTGTTCCCCGGCGAGGATCCGGATCAGGGCGGCGTTCTTGCTATCCTGCACAAAGGGAACAATCCGCTGCTTCGCCACTTTCCCATCTGCATCAAGCTGAGCTTCGTCGTCAGGATTGTCGGTCCAGCGCCCCGTGGCCGGGTCGATGCCGAACCCGAGAACTGATTTCTCCTTGCGACGGCGCAGGCCCTTGTTGATCCGACTGATGGTGGCACCAGCGGCGTAATCGACGCGAAGGATCTGCCCGTCACCATCGACGGCGACCGAGGACGAAACGTCGATGGTGCCGTCACGCTCGGGCCACGAGAACACGGTCTGTATCTCGAATCCTTTGCGCTGACGTTCCTCGTCGTTGGCGGTGATCCGCTCGGAAGGCAGGGTCTCGACATTGTCGATGCGCAAGACATTCCGAATCGGATGGATGCCAGCCATCCGCGCGCCACACACCTGACACCGCTCGGGCTCATGGTCGTGCGCCGCGCCGCATTGGTCGCAAACGTAGATCACTGTGGTGGACAGCAGGCCGGTATCCGCGATCTGCGCCCCCGGCGGCAGCTTGGCCTTGTGAACGCGGTACGCCCGTCCTTCGTGGTAGATCAGGCTACCCGGACCGAACTCGGCGATCGCCAGGAATCGGGCGCGTTGCAGATAGGTCGCCTTGCCGCCACCACTGCCGACGCCGGGGACATAAGCGTAGAGTGGCAGGCGTGGGAAGTTGTAGCCGGGCAGGAACCCTTCGGTGGCAAGATAGCGATAGGTGTAGAAGTCCGACCCGCCGCTGGCCTTGCCTTGTTCCAGCAGGGTGATCTGTTCGTTGGCCTGGGCCTGCTGCATCTTGGCGTCTTTGCGCTCTCGTGCCGACAGTCCGTGCATCTCGGAACGGCGATTGGCTTCGATCAACTGAGCGCGGGCGCTCAGGTACAGATCGCGCCAGCGGTCAAAGGCACGATCGAACCGCTCGAACGCGGCTTCGGCAACGGACACTATATAAGCGTCACGATCGACCGCCCACGGCGCCCTCTCCGGCGACAACTCGGCCTCGATCGATGCCAAATGCTGACGCATGGCGACGACAGCCCGTTGCGTGACTTCAGGCGCGCGCATGACCTCAGCCAACGCGGCACGCACCGGCAGCCCTTCCAGCGCCAGATCAAGGACCTCCGGGATATCGGCGCGCAGTTCCTGTCGTGTCTCGGCCAGCCAGACTGAATGCAGATGCGATTCTACCAAATCGCGGTTGGCCAACTCCAGAGACGGAGGGCGAACCACGCCGCGGACCATCTGGACGGGATCGGCAAAATAATAGCGGTCGTGCGGGCTCTGCGCGGCGCAATAGGACACGATCAGCGCCGGCTGGCCCGACCGACCGGCGCGGCCGGCACGCTGAGCGTAGTTCGCTGGGGTCGGGGGAACATTGCGGAGATAGACGGCGTTGAGCGCAGAGATATCGACTCCCAATTCCATTGTCGGCGAGCAGAACAGGGCCGGCAGAAAGGTGGTCGATTCGCCGGCCACGCGCATCTGAACGCGGTTATCTGTGATCGCAGCCTGATCGTCTTCGCCCCACCGGAACCGGCATTCGCGCCAGATCCTGCGCTCCTGATCGACCTGGGCGGTGTGCTCCCGCCCCTCAAGCCCGAATAACCCGACGCCACCTTTGGACAGGGTATCGGCCAGAGTCTCATAAAGGTGGATGAAATAAGGGTTGGGAGTGCGCCCGTCCTCCCGACCGTCGCCGGCAACAAGCCGGACAGCATTGGCTGCCAGCCGCCATCCCGGCGTATCGAAGGCGGTGGGAACCTCCCGAATAATTTCGTAACTGTTCAAGGACTCCAGCAGTGACTGGATCACCTCGACATACCGTTCGCTCTTCAGCCGCCGGCCCCAGTGTTCGACCCGATTGATCGACCGGGCCAAGGAACCACGCGGTCCTCCGCGAAGGATCAGGCTTTCCCCCTGCAGCCCCGCCTCCTCGCGCTTCGGCGGATCGATATAAAGCGCGGCAGCGCTGCGCAGGATCTCTTGGGCCGAGATCGACCAGGGATCGCGCAGGACCTGCCTCGCGGCGTTGGCTACGGCCTCCATGGTGGAAGGCTCAAGCGATTCGCTGGTAACCGCCAACCCTCGCCTCAGCGCGTCGAGGACGATCTTCAGCACCTTCCGGCGAAGATCGGGGGATGCGAGTCGCAGTTCCTCGGGCGCACGAGCAAAGGCAGCCTCATCCTCGGCTAGATCATCCAGGGAGAGATAATGGACGGTAACGAGGCCCAGTTCCTCGAGGTTGGGATTGGTGAAGCGCCAACCACGCCGTTGATCAACCCAAATGCGATGGGCAAGCACCTTGGAAAGAACGCTTTCCGCCGTGTTCAGACCAACACCTCTGGCGTCAGGGTCAAGCATCCATTCCGGTCGACGCTCCCGTCTGGCGGCGGTGAAGCCGAGGACGGCCTTCACCCGGCGGCCGAAATCCTCGTCGGCAAGACCATCGGGGCCGGCGGCCCGCACCGCCGCCAGGGTGGCGGCGCGCAGCAGCGAGACGAACAGGAAGTCATTGAAGTGCCCGGCTTGGAGGGCGGCATCCTGGCGGTTGTCGGTGAAGCCGAGGATCTTGCGCTTGTCGGCGGGAATAGCGCTGGCCGCACCGTTCATCCATCGCAGGATGCTGGAGGTCAGCAGCGTTGTCGCCGAACTGCGTCCCTCCGCCGACAGGC
Organism: Phaeospirillum tilakii; assembly: GCF_042683125.1. NCBI lineage: Bacteria > Pseudomonadati > Pseudomonadota > Alphaproteobacteria > Rhodospirillales > Rhodospirillaceae > Phaeospirillum > Phaeospirillum tilakii. The sequence continues at coordinate 5,394 of NZ_JBHUIY010000007.1, read as the reverse complement.
CGGCCAATTTATTGATCTCGCGGGCCCGAGCCGGGGGCAGGTCGCGGCAGGTCGGGCAGAACTGAAACTTTCCAGGCAGGAACAGCATGTCATGGCCGCCGGGGCCGATAGTCCCATCTGGGGCAACCGAGAGACGGCGCGGGGCCTGTTTACGGCGAGTGGATTTCAGACGCAAACCGCTGCCAGCCGGCTCTGTCCATTCCTCGGGATACTCGTCCGGTGCCCCAGAAAAGGGTTCCTCCCCCTCAGGATCAGGCATCAGGTAACCCGCCTGTTCATCCTCATCCGGATCAGACAGCGGGGCATCGTCGATCGACCGGGGAACTGCCATCTGCCGCCCGGATTCATCGACCAGGGTCACCGGATGGTATTCCTGACCGCAGGCACGACAGAAGAATGTCGCGTAAAGGCGGGCGCCCGGGTCCAACGGGTCGAAACGCTGGCCATCCAAGGTGACCCGGCGAGCCCCCGGTCGCTTCAGGGTGGCATAGACATGGCCGGCGCCAGAAATAAACCGATGCAACTTGAAGGCCAGGAAGGAACGGCCCCCGGTTCCGCCCCGCTGGTCACCCGGCTGACTGAGCAACATCAGCATTGCCTGGAGCTGATCACGGCATCGGTCCAGAGGGCGTCCAGTCTGCGTGGCAAGGCGCGCGGCGGCCTCCTCCAATGTCGTAGGGGGGCGACGCTCAAGTTTCTGTCCATCCTTGAGGCCAATTTCAATCTCGACCCACACCGCCAGTGGATGCACCCGTAGGGCTGCGTCGCTGATAGTCTCAGGAAGTGCTTGATCGACGGCCCGGACCAATGCTTCGCCCTGCGCTCCAGCAGAAATAGAGGGATCCGTCGCGCGCTTAAGGCTCTCGACGATGACCGCATCGGGCGGGATCCCAACCCCGAACAGGCGAGACGCCACCTCGGCGACGGCCTTCATCGAGACTTCCCCGCCCTCGCTTGCCATAGTCGCCGAGGTGCCGATGCAGACCGGGGCACGCCCCGGGCACAACCGATTCTGCACCCGGCGAACCAGCATCGCGACATCGGCTCCCTGGCGACCTCGGTAGGTGTGCAACTCGTCGAGGACGATGAAGTCGAGCCCCTCGGCATTGGCGATAACTTGGTTGTCGAGCTGGTTCTGCCGGGTCATCAGCAGTTCGAGCATCATAAAGTTGGTCAGTAAGATGTCCGGCTTCAGTCGGCGGACATCCTCGCGGGCCGGTTCCCCTTCCTGGCCGGTGAAACGGGCAAAGGTGGGGCGCAGGTCCGTCGGCAAGCCCGATTGGGCAACAAACTTCTCGAGTTCCTTGATCTGGCTGTTGGCCAGGGCGTTCATCGGGTAAACGACGATGGCGCGGGTTCGCCGGGGCTCACCCGCAGCCCTGGCTCGAACGGCAGCATCAATGATAGGAATAAAGAAGCACAGCGACTTGCCCGAACCAGTCCCAGTGGTAACAACAAAGCTCTGTCGCGCTGCTGCCCTGGCCACCGCCTGCGCTTGGTGAAGATGAAGCGTAAGAGGCCGACCATCGATATGGAATATCTCTGACGTGGCGGGATGCAGCGTGCCGTCGCTAACTAGATCTTGGATTCCCGCTCCCTGCTCAAAATGAGGGTTGATGGTGATCAGCGGCTCCGGCCAGAACGCTCCGCTGGCATAGAGCTCACTAACCCGGGAACGGATATCCTCTGCACGTATGCGGGTGAACGACCGAGCAAAACCTTCATAGTCCGTGACCAAAGTGCGGTCGAGGTTAAAAATTTGCACCGCATCCCCCGATGAATATTCTCGGTTTAGGATACGACAGCATCAGAAGGTCACGCCAGGGGGGAACGCACCAGATCACACTCACGATGCCCCCTCTCCTCCCATCGGGATCGAATCCGGCGCAGTTCGCTTCCGCCCCCGCCGCCGCGCAGGTTCGACGGCATCCGCCGTGATCACCCCGTCCTGGCGGGCCTTGGCAAACCCTCGGTCACTGGCGAGGAACGCCGCCAGCATCGGCGGGATCAGGTCGGCGACGGCTTCGGCTTGGCCGTAGGCCTGACGATAGGCCTCGGCATAGGCGGCGAGATCGCGGGCGAGGTCGGGACTGACGGTGATGACGATGCGGACCGGGGTGCGGTCAGGCAGTTTGCCGAGCTTCAACATGACGGCCTCCGTTCAGCCCCGATAGGGGCGCAGGATCAGATCCTTGTGGACGATGACGCGGAGCGGCCAGCCGGGACGGACGGTCAGGGTCGGCTGGACGTTGAGATTTTTCTCGGTCAGGCGCTGACCGGCGCGGTCGGCGCTCTGCTGGGTCGATTGGCGCAGGGCGCGGACCAGATCGCTCTCGTTGGCGCCGGTGCTGGTCTCGGTGCCGATTCCGAGCAGGGTGGCGAGGACGATGCCCTTCAGCAGGGTCCCGGTATGGTAATCGACCTCGTCCGCCAGCCCGGTGTAGCCGGCCTCATCGCTGGCGGGGAGGTTTTCAACCTGGATCGAGGTCCCATCGGGCAGGATGATCCGCCGCCACACCAGCAGGGCGCGGGACTGGCCAAAGGCGACGACGCTGTCGTAATGCCCGATCAGCCGCGCCCCCTGCGGGATCAGCAGGGTACGGCCGGTGACGCTGTCATAAACGTTCTCGGTCACCTGGGCCACTACCGGCCCGGGCAGATCGGAGTTGAGCCCGGTGATCAGGCTGGCGGGGATCACGCTGCCGGCCATCAATTGCCAGGGCGAGGCCGGCTGCTGCAGGGCATGCGGATTGTAGATCCCGGTCTCCGGCTTCTGGCCGAGGAAATCAAGCTTGCGCTGCTGGGCGTTGGGATCGCGCTCGGGATCAAGGGGCAACCGATTTGGCTCCGTCTGGGCGGCGTCCGCCATCGGTGCCGCAGCGGCGGCGGGTGCCGCCGGGGCCGGCCGGGTGGTGATCTGGACCATCACCCCGGCCTCGCGGGCCTTGAGCGCCTGGGCGGCGAGCCGCTGGCGTTCGGCCGCGGCGGCCTGATCGACTGGCTCGGCGCCCGGGGCGATGCCCATCTGCCGCTGGTGCTCAAGGATCGGCCGGCCGAGATCCCCGGGCAAAGGCGGCCCCAGGGGTGGCGGCGGGGCCGGTTTGATCCGGTCATAGGAGCCGGGCAAGGCGGCCAGCCCGTCGGGGGTACTCTTGCGCCCGGTGTCGTAGAGTTCCTGGGCGGGCGGGCCGAGCCGCAGCGCCGCCCCCCGCAGGCCCCACCAAGTCAGGCCGAAGATCGCCGCCGCCCCACTCGCGGCAATCCCGATCAGCAGAGCCCGCCGGTAGCGGCGGACCGGCGACGGCGCCCCGCGCAGCACCAGCGCGGCCGGATCGACCTTGTTCTCGGTCATGACCGCCCCCCGCCGCTGGCGCCATCGGTGCGCCCGATGCGAACCACCTGCTGGGGATCGGCACCGAGACGCAGTTCGGCGGCGGCGAACAGCCGGTCGACGATGTAGAAGTTGCGGCGCACCCGGTAATTGACCAGTTGGGCCCCGCCGTCCGGTCCGACCACGAACAAGGGTGGCGCCTCGCCCTGATCGAGCCGGGCGGGGAACTCGATATAGACCTTGGCCCCGTCGTCGAAGGCGCGCAGCGGCCGCCAAGGCGGGCTGTCGCCGGAAATGGCGTAACGGAACCGGAGCGATTCGAGGGCGATGCCACCGGCGACCGGAGCCGCCGCCTCGGCCGACGCGTTGCGCCGTTGCAGCGCGAGCAGGGTCCCTTGCGGATAGGTCCAGGAGATCGCCGCCATGCTGGTGCGAACCGTGCTTTCCAACTGGAGGTGATAGAAGCGACGGTCGGTGGTGATGATCAGGTTGGTCCGGAGCCCCGGCGCGAACGGCTTGACCAGGACATGGACCCGCCGCCCCTCCCCTGCCCCGCTGGTGGTGTCGCCGATCACCCAGCGCACCGTGTCGCCAGCCGACACCGCGGTCAGTTGCTCGCCGGGTTCGAGCGCGATGTCGCTGACCATCTCCGGCGCGGCATAGAGGCGGTAGAGCGCGCCCTCGCTGTAGGGATAGACCTGGATCGCGTTGATATAACCGGGAGCGACCGGCTCGCGCAGGGCGGCGCGGTTGGCGGCAGCAACCCGGACCGTCGCCGTGCGCCGGTCGGCCTTGCCCGGGGACGGCAGCGGCTGCAACTGTCCGGGCAGCGGCAAAGGCGTCGGGATCTCGACCACCTCCACCGGCCGGGGCGCCTCGGGTGCCAGAGTGGCCGGGCGCAGCGGCAGATCGTCATAGGCGATCGGGGGCGGCGGCTCTTTGGCGGCGCAGGCGGCGAGCAGCAGAACGAGCAGGATCGGGGCGAGACGGGTCATGGCGTTTTCCCTTCCGAAACGGCGGGATCGAGATCGCGGGTCCAGGCCAGGGCGGTGACGTAAAGGCCGAGCGGGTTCTTGCGCACTATTTCGGCGGTGCGGGGCGGCTGGATCACGATCGTCAGGATCGCGGTCCAGCGGCTGGTGGCGGCAAGGCTGCCGCGCTCGAAGGCCTGCTCGGTCCATTTGACCTGGAACGAGGAGTCGGAGGCGCGCACCACGCTGGTGACCTGGACCGAGACGGTGCGGGTGCCGATCTGGGCGAACGGGTCGCTGGCGCGGGCCTGCTCGGTGAGGAACAGGGCGGCGCGGTCGGTGACGAAATCGTAGGCCTCGAGCCAGTTCTGGCGCACCAGCACCGGATCGGACGACAAGGCGCGGACATCGGTGATGATGCGGGCGAGATACCAGGCGATCTGGGCGTCGCTGGGCCGATAGGCCTCGATGGCGGGGCCCACCGCCCGCACCTGGCCGAGGGTGTCGACCTCGACGACATAGGGGACGATCCGGCTGCGTGTCCCCTGCCAGATCAGACCGCCGGCGAGGCCGAGGCTCAGAGCCAGCGCGCCGAAGGCCATCAGCCGCCAATTGCGGGCCTGGACCCGGGCGGAGCCGATCCGCTCGTCCCACGCCTGGGCCGCTTTCTGGTAGGGGGTCACCGGTACCGGAGTCTCGCCGTAACGCTGGAGGGCGCGTCGGAACCGCATGGTCAGTCCTCCTTGCTGGAGAGATCGGGATTGGCCGGCGCGCCGGGCCGATCGCCATCCCGGATCGCCTGGGCGGCGGCATGATGGTGGGCCCGCCGCGCCTGCTCGGCCCGCAACTGCCGCGCCCAGGCCGGAGCCGTGGCGGCACCACCCGAGGAGGGCGACGATCCCGACGAAGGCGAACCGGATAGAGCCCCGTCGCCGCCCCCTGATCCGAGACGGCTGCCGGCACGGATCGCGGCGAGACCGCCCGCCCGGGCCAGACCGGCCGCGCCGACGGCGGCCCCGCCGACCAGCACCGCCGCCCCCGCTGCCGCGCCGACGGTGCCAATCGTGGCCCCGGCGCCGAGCTGGGGCGCGC